>JBBQGT010000012.1:0-37101 GCA_038323265.1 Tepidiformales bacterium | reverse complement strand
TGCGGGCAAGAACGGGCTGTACCGGCAGTCGATGCGGTTATTGGTGCCGCCACCCTGACTGCTCACGGTGCACTGATTGTTGGCGATGCCTGCGAATCCGGATGTGTCAATATTAAAAATATTGCCAATCGCCGGGTCCAGAACCACGTTGAAATCCGCCACCCCAGCCGTGGGTGCCGGGGTGCCTGTCGGTGTAATGGTGATGACGTAGTTTGGGCTCACCGTGCCTACCGCCACGTTGCCAGCGGCGAAGCCACCGCTAACGGCGACGCTGAAGCCACTGACGACCGCCTTGGCCTCGCGATATTGCGAGCCGACGGTTGCGAAGACTACGAAGGCGGCGACGATGGCTACGAGCCATGCGATTCGCTTTCCGCCTACGGTCTGAGCAATTTCCTTACTCAAATGTTCTTACCTCTCCAGTCATTTTCGTGACTGTTCTAAGTGTCCTCCCCGGGGGCTTCGCAGTGCTGAGTGCTTAGTGCTGAGTGCTGAGACTCTGCCTTCGGCTCCCAGGGGCGTTCCCTCGGGAATGGGTGCCGGTCTCAAGGAAGCTTGCGCTTCGTTGGCCGGTATATCCGGACTCGCCCGGATTTGCGGGCGTCTCGCGAGATGGAGTTGGCTGGCACTTCGGAAACTGCGTCCTTATTAAAGGGACGTTGGCCGTCCTGGGTGCGAGCTGTTGGTTCCATCTCTCATTGCTGGTGAGGTCGCCCACTCGTCTGCCGCCATTCCCCGGCGCGGGGGTCCGGGCGGGTCCGGGCTTTCCCTCTGTACGATTCGGTTAGTTCGGTCGTTCTTCTGTTGCGTCCACCCTGGTTGGCCGGTGGGCCGTTGGCGAGTGTGGCCATTGGCTTTTCGGCGAACCGCGCCAGGTGTCAGCGCGAGATTACACGTCCTCCTTTCCGAGCGTGGAGTTGTCCTGTCGAACGCCGCTCAACATAAGAACGGGTTCCCTGCCGTAGCGGCTGGGAACCCGGTTGAGCAGGCGTAGGCGAAAAACCGGCCGCGAAGGAGGCGGCGCGATTGGTCAGGCTAGTAAGCGGGGTAGCGGGCAAGACTCCTCCGGAGGCAGCCGTCTGGTTGCCAGGTGCGCCGTGGGTGAGTTTGGAGGATGCAACGGCAGAGCCCCCGCAGCCGCCGTGGCGCAGGTAAAGTCTCGCGAAAGGTACTGATCTCGTAGGCAACGGTCAATCCTTTTCGGGCCCACTACGCCCATGCGCAGCGCGAGGGTGATGGTCCCTCTGAGGTAGAGAACGCGTAAAGGGAGGCGGGAGTTAACGGGTTTTGCAAGAAGGTTGAGATGGGCCGGTGGATGGCTGGTGGCGGTTGGCGGTTGGCTGGTGGCTGGTGGCTGTTGGCGGCGGTAACCCGGAATCCGAGACGCGACCGTTAGAGAGCGGTCGCGGCTCGGATCCGGGAGGGTCGCGGCGATCGGCGATAGGTTCCTGTTCACATTTCTATCAGGGATGTTCACCGGACCTTCGGGGGTGAAGCCGAATCGACGCCTCCCTGTAATTTCGTCAGGTTGCTCACGGCAAGTCGCATTCTGGCAAGCGCACTGAGACCATTTCTTCAAAACGGTGAGGATGATGGCCCGCAGCGTGTACACATTATTTGAGTGAGTGCGGATGAAAGGGACAGCAATGACTCTAACAAAGGGAAACCAGGACACCGCTGAGAGTCGAGACGCCAAAATCCAGCAGTACGCACCGCTAGTGAAGTACGTGGTTGGTCGCCTGGCGATTGGCATGCCGGCGATCCTGGACTACGAGGACATGCTGAGCTTCGGCACGATCGGCTTGATCGAGGCGCTCGACCGGTTCGACGACAGCAAGGGTGTGAAGTTCGAGTCGTACGCGATCAACCGCATCCGGGGAGCGATTATTGACGCTCTGCGGCAGCTGGACCGTCTCCCTCGTTCAGTTCGCGATAAGGCCAAGAAGATGACCGCGGCGAAACTTCAATTGACGGCCGCGAAGGGCCGAGAGCCGAATGACGCTGAGGTTGCGGAAGCGATGGGCCTGACGTTGGTCCAATACCACAAAGCGCAAGTGGACTGCAGCTGGGTAACAATTTCGCTCGACGGGCTACTGGAGCGCGACGAAAACAACGACAGTGGTGGGCCAACAGAACTGCCCGCCGACCCGAATGAGGAAGACTTTACGGCGCGGCTCGAGAAGAGGGACATGCTTGACGCACTGACTGGGGCAGTCAAAGAGCTGCCGGAGCGCGAATGGTTGATCGTCAGCCTCTACTACCGGGACGAGGTTACGATGCGCGAGATCGCCGAGGTCTTGGAAATCTCGGAATCGCGTGTGTGTCAGCTGCACGCGCGCGCGCTCACGCGGCTGCGGGGCAGCCTGAGGCGCGAACGCGCCGCCTGACCAGACCTGGGCGGATCGGCCGCAGTGGCCAGCACCCGAGTGGTGCTGGGTCGAACTCTCGTCCGTCCTCGAGTGGCGCCGTTCAGGCGGAGCGCTCGGCGGGACGCGGGCCGTTCGAGCTGAACGGCGGTAGACAGCAGCTGGGTGAGCGTGTTTTGGCGCTCGCCTGGAAGCGTGGCTGGCGAGCGTGAAACGGGCGCTGGGGATGACGGCTCAGGATTAACCTTTGCTTTGAAGCGGCGTTATAGCTAGTACCAAGGCAGATCGCTGCCTATGCTCGAAAGGAGGACGGTCGGGCTTCGAATAATCAGCCACGGCCCAGGGGGCTGGGGATTGGCCAACCAACCGGTAGATACGGTGGCGCCTGAGTTCGACGAGCGGGCAGTTGTTGAAGCTGCCCAGCGCGGCGATCAGCGAGCGCTTTCGGAGTTGTACGAATACTACTTCCCGAAGATCTACCGCTACGTCAATGCCCGGCTGGCGAACAGCGAGGACGCCGAAGATGTGACCACGGAGATTTTTCTCCGGATGATCGATAACGTCGGCAGCTTTCAATTTCGCGGACTCCCCTTTGGCGCCTGGGTCTTTCGCATCGCACGCAATGAGGTTGTCTCATTTGTGCGGCGGCAGAAAGTCCGGGGCGTAAGCCAGGAGCTTCATGAGAGCATCCCGGACGGCGGTCCGGACCTCACGCTGGCGATCGAGACACAGCTCACGATCGCCGTCGTACGGGAAGCCACAGAACGGCTCCCAGAAGCGCAACGCCAGGTTATTACCCTCCGCTTCGGCGCCGGCCTTTCGGTCGCTGAAACCGCGGAAGCCTTAAAAAAGACCGAAAACAACGTGAAAGTCCTCCAACACAAAGCGATCGCCAAACTGCAAACGATGGTTCAGCGAGACTGATGCGACGATTTTTCGAATCCAAACCCGGCTACGATGCTGACCTATTCGCCGAAGCCCAGGCATTGGCGGACGATGGGCTGGACCGCGAGTTCGTACTGGGGCTTTTTCCGGACGATGCTGAGTGGCTGGCCGGGTTGCTCGATTTCAGCGCCGAGCTGAAAGAGGCGATCGCCTCCGAGCCGCCGAGCTACTACTTCGAAGGCTCGCTGAAGAGCAAATTCCTGGCAGCGGGACGAAAAGCGGCGCGAGCGGCGGAACCGCAGCCGGTGTTCGCTTTGAGCCAAATGCGCACGGTTGCCGCAAGCATGTCGGTAGCCTTGAGCGCCGCCGTTGTGGGCGTGATTACGCTTGGTTTCGTAACGGCTGGCAGTGCGGTCCCCGGGGATTGGAACTACAGCTTCAAACTGGCGAACGAGCGGCTCGAATACACACTTTCGCGCGGCGATAGCCGGATCGATATCCAGTACCGCCAGGCGGAGACACGAACACATGAAGTGCGCGTGCTTTCGGCACGCGGCAGCGTGACTCCCGCGGATCTCGCTTCACTCGAACGGGATGCTCGCGCCCTGGCGGACCTCGCGAAAACGCAGAATTTGGACGATGGCCAGCAGCAGCGTGGCCTGGCGATCGCGAACGCAGCCTTGGCGGTTATCGTGCAGTCCACGCAGAAGCAGCCTGCGCTCGCTATCCCGGCAGCAGCGGCAGCCGCGGCGGTGAGTGAAGCAGCAACAGCGCTCCTGCCAGTGCCGAGCGCGACCGCTGCAGTTACGGCCAGCTCAACACCCGAACCGACGGCGACGGCGACGGTGACTGCCACAGAAACACCTTTGGCGACTGCCACTCCGCAGCCGACCGCCACCTCCACGCCCCCAGCAACTCCCGAACCGACAGCGACGCCGTCGCCGTCGTCTACCGCGAAGCCATCGCCCCCGGCAAGCCCAAGCCCAAGCCCAAGCCCAAGCCCGACGCCTTCGCCGACGAGCGAAGCGGGCAGCCCGAGCCCCTCGGCTACCGCGGCACAGTAAACGCGCGGTTCGCAACGGCGCTTCGCCGCGTTGCCCCTCCTTAATGCCCCGCCTAACGTGGAAATACGCTCCCATCGGAGGATGCCTGTGCGATACCTGTTTGCCGCCCTTCCCGCGGTCCTGATCCTTGCCGCAGCCTGCGGCGGCGATTCGGACGACAAGAAACCGGATGGCGGTGCAACCGTTGGCCCCACGCTAACGGCGGCGCAGGCGCGCCAAACCGCGGACCAGGCTCAACAGCAGCCATCGGCGGCCGATCAGCCTCTGCCTACGCCCACGCCGCTGCCGGAAGACGGCATCGCCATCCAGGCGGTTGGAGCGGGGGCGCCGTATTCGCCCACCCTGAGCCAATTCAAGTCCCTGCCCACGACAGAAATAAAGGCCGAGGGGCAGTCGTATACTGGCGTGACGTTGGCCACGCTAGCGGAAAAGAGCAAGGCGGCGACCGGCGTTGCGGCAACGATCGAGGGCGTGCGCGCGGATGGGAAGCGGCAGGGCGCGGTGCGCTTCCCGCTCGCGGACGTCGCTTCGAACACCGTATTGGTGCTCGCTGCCGACGGACAGCTCTCAATCGCCAGCACATCGATCCCCAAAGAGCAGTGGCTTATCCGGGTAACGTCCGTCGCTTTCCGTTAGATCGCGACCTGGTGAAACGCTGGGGTTTACCCCTATGTTGGCTGTTCACGGGGCATGGGTAGAATGCGGAGATGGCAAGCAGGGCACCTTTGGTGCTGGCCGCCGTGCTCTTTGTGCTAGGCATTGCTGGGTTGGCTGCGACTGTTCGCCAGACCGGCAGCGGGCCGACGTCGGTTCCGCTAACGGACCTGGTGGTTGCCCGGCCGCTCGCGCCATCCCCCTCTGCTTCTGGTTCGACCCCTTCTACGCCCTTCGAGGCCGTGAGCGACACGGTCGCGCCCTCACCCGTGCCGAGCGCCGTTGTTAAGCGGCAGGAGAGCACCTTCTCGAGGCCCGAATCGACAGCGCCGCCACTAGCAACGGCCACTGCCGAGCCGACCGCCGATTCGCACGGCGGGGCGATCGCCGCGGGCGTGGCATCGGATGGCGGTGAATTGGTGGCGAATGCGACCACAACGCCACTCAACCCCCTGCGCTTCGGAATGGTCGGCCGCGACGGCGTAGACGAGACGCCTGAGGCCACCACCACGCCCGAGCCAAGCGCAATCTCCGAGTCAACAGGCACACCCGAACCAACGGCGACGCCGGAACCAGCAGCAACGCCCACGCCGTAAAACGCTCAGGGCGTTACGTAGGAGAGGTCCACCCAGCCGGGCCGTTCGCGGTCAGTCATCACGCGCACCCAGGTGTAGTCGTTGTGGACGCGCGTCTCGCCGGAACGCAGGGCCATGCCTTCGGAAGCGCAGTAGAGCACCAGGCTATCCACCACCGGCCGGTCTCGCACCGGCGCGCATCCGCTATCGGACCCGCCGATATGCACCAGCGGCCCGCGCTGGACGGCCACGGTCAGGACCTGCTCGCGGCGCAACGCAGTGCCGGTTTCGATCGGGTGGGCGACGCCAGTCTCGGGATTGATGAGGGCGAGGAGCACCTCCTCGCCGTCGCGGTCCGCGCTGATAGAGGGGACGGCGATATCGGCCGCCACGAGGCCGCCGGGCACCACGTTCACCACCGTCCTCACGTTGCCTGCGAAGCCGGAGAGCAGGCTGCCCTGGTCATCGGCGATGCCCACGCCAACGGTGCCATCGGCGCCGGGGCCGCGCAGACGAACGGCGTAGCGCGCCCCCTCGCTGAACGGAGCGCTGGATGCGTAGCGAGTCAACGCGGGCGTCGATCGTTGCTGAATTGCGGTGCCGATGACGGTCCACGGCACATTGGCTTCGATCAGTTGAGCGGAACTGCGGACGGTGATGCGGCCAGGCAGCAGTTCCACCCGCCGGGAGCCGTCGGCGGAATCGAGGGCCATGACCACGTTCGTCGGGCCGAGGGCGGTGACGAACGCGCCCTCGGAGCTCGCGCCGAGGTTCGTCCAGGTGGCGCCGCCATCGTTCGAACGCGAGACGGAGACCGTCGGCGTCAGCCCGCCGCCGCGAGGCGTACTCACGGCGATCACCATCTCGCGGCCATCAGGCGTGGCCGCGACTTGCGTTACCGTACCGCCGCGGGGCGGAGCAAAGAGGTCTTCATTGCGGGCGATGCCATCCTGCGAACGGTAGACGCGCCGTACGAGGCCGGTGCCGGTGTCCCACTGGATGAGCGCGAGGTCGGCCGGCAGGGCGGTGGCTGCGCCGATGCGCAGTTCGGGGAGGGCGACGCCATCGATGTAGGCCGCGGGCGCGCCCAGTTGGTCGATGGTGCGCAGCGACGGCGAGGGCGTAAGGGCGGGGCTGCTGCCGCGACCAGCAGTGGCGAAGTAGGCAACTCCCGCAGCAACGAGCAGCGCACAGATGGCCAGCGGAATCAGCCGGGCGTGGGTGCGCGGCCCAGGCTCCTCGGGAGAAGCGACGAGGATTGCAGGAACGGCCTCGGTCTCAACTTCCTCAGGTTCGAAACGGGGAGGGACGACCCCGTCCCATGCTTCGAGGCCGGCGCGCGAGTCGACGCCGAGGCGTTGCAGGAGAGCCGCGATGCGCGTTTTGGCTTCGCCGATTGGGAGGCCGAGGCGGACCGCGATTTCGGCGTCTGGCGCGCCGCGCTGCAAGTGGCCGAGGAGGTTGGCCTCCGAGACCGTCAGGGACTGGGGGCCAAGGTCATCGAACTGCACCGCTCAATCCTACGCGGGCAGGCGAGACAGCCTGCGGAAAGTTCGCACGCTCGGCGCGAAACGCAGAAACGCCCCCACCATGTGGTGAGGGCGTCTTGCTGGTGCTAAACGGGTTCGCTGTTAGCAGTTCGAACCACAGGTGGGGCAGCAGACCGCGCCAGGTTCGGCGGCGGCAAAGGTGATTCCGCCCATCGCTTTTGCGGCGAGCGGCTTGATAGCCACGACGCTGGCCGAGGCGATGCCCTTGCCGCCCGGGTACTCGACAGCGTTGGACGTGACCTCAGTGAAGCCCGCCGCCTGGATCTTGCCGAGGTAGTCTGACTCCAAGAGCGCGCCGGCAATGCAGCCAGCCCACTGTTCCATGTCATCCTTCACGGATTCGGGCACGGGCTTTGTCCAGACCATGTCCGAGACTTGCAGGCGGCCGCCGGGACGCAGCACGCGCAGGGCTTCGCGGAAGACCTGGTCCTTATCTGGCGAGAGGTTGATGACGCAGTTCGAAATGATCACGTCGACGGTGGAATCGCTGATCGGCAGGTGTTCGATTTCGCCGAGGCGGAACTCCACGTTGACGGCGCCCACCTTGCCAGCGTTCTTGCGGGCGAGGGCGATCATCTCGGGCGTCATGTCCACGCCGTAGACCTGGCCCGTTTCGCCGACCATCTTGGCGGCGAGGAAGCAATCAATACCGCCGCCGGAGCCGAGGTCCAGCACCACCTGGCCGGGCGTGAGGGCAGCGATGGCCGTAGGGTTGCCGCAGCCGAAAGCCACGTCGGTGACGGTGCTCGGCAGGTCGCTGACGTTGGTATCGGCGTAGAGGCGGGCGATGTTGGTGATCTCAAGGTCGCTCGATTCGTCGCCGCAACACGATGAGGCGGCTTCGGAGCCCGTCTCGCAACAGCCGACGGCTGAGTTGAGGAGCGGGATTTCGTCGGCACGGTCGAGCACTGGCTTTACTCGGCCGCCGTAGGCTTTGGAGACTTCAGCTCGAATTTCGTCGTTGGTTCGGGTTGTCATGAGTTATTCTCCCTCGTAAAAATACGATGCATCGCAAAATTACGATGAGAAGCGAGGGAAGTCAAGCGTTTTCTTTCGTTAATCAACTGAGCGAAGTTCTAGCCACTCAAGTGAAGTGGAGAGAGCCAGAGGAGGATCCGGGTAAGCTGGTGTCCTGTCGCCCGCTGATCAGGTGATCCACCCGTCACCTGCCGCGGTTCGCGGAAAGGGGTTCGCATGAGGCCTTACGCGCAGTACTGCCCGATAGCCAAGACGGCGGAGATTTTGGGCGATCGTTGGTCGATCCTCATCCTTCGCGACATGCTTGTCGGCTCGCGACGGTTCAACGATCTGGCGAGAGGCTTGCCAGGCATCTCGCGGACCCTGTTGGTGAAACGCCTGACCCACCTTCGTGCGGCCGGACTCGTCGTCCGAACGGATGACGGGTATTTGCTTACGGAAGCGGGACTGGACCTTCGACCGTTGGTCTTCGAGATGGCCGAATGGGGCGCAAAGTGGGCCTTCCCCGAACCGAAGGCGGAGGAGTTGGACCCGGACCTACTGGTCTGGTGGATTCATGGGCAGATCGATCTGCCGGCGGACGCGCTTGGCGCCCGCCTGGTCATCCAAATTGAGTTCAGCGAGCCCGCCGGCTGGTACTGGCTGGTCCTCGATTCCGAGGATGTCTCGGTGTGCCTCACCGATCCTGGCTTCGACGTGGACATTGTGATGCGCTCATCGTTGCGAACGATGTACCTGGTCTGGATGGGGTTCCGAGACTTCAACGCGGCACTCCGCTCAGGAGAGATCGCGCTGGATGGACGCCCGGAATTGACCCACGCGTTTCCCACCTGGTTGCGCTTGAGCCCCGTGAACCCCGCTGTTCGCGCAGCCAAAGTAAACGCCTAGCCGGAGCTGTGCCGGCCGGCGTTTCGGGCCCGCTCGCTACATCGCTGCGATGTTTTTTTGCGCCTGCTCCAGGAACTGCTGGTGCGGCCCGGGCTCGCCGATCTCGATGAACTCTGTGTCCTCGATGGCGACGCCGGTGTGGCCGGGCGGCATGTGGTAGAAGTCGCCAGCGACAAGAATCTCCTCTTTGGCATCGGTGTAGGAGATGCGAATGCGTCCCTGGAGGACGTAGCCCCAGTGGGCGCCGGGGCAGCGGTCGTTCGGCAGGCCTTTGAGCAACGGGCCGAAGTCTGTCCCGGCAGGGACCGAGACGACGGCGACTCGCATACCGCCCCAGTCGGTGCCGCGGATCTGGGATGGTCCGGCCTCCAACATGATCGGGAGGTCTTGTTTTGAAGCGCGCATGGCAATTCCCCTTGGGCGGTTGAGTTGCCCTCAGTGTCTTTGCCGGGGCCAAGGCCGGCCAGTACAGATGCTGTACCTCCGGCTCGAGGATCAGGCACCGGCGCCAAGCCCTTGCATCAGCGCCCATCGAAATTTTACGATGTGCGCACAACTATGAAGAGCATTGACGGGCTGACTACAGAAGAAGAGCGCGCGGCGGCGATCTTTCGCGCGCTTGGCAACCCCGCGCGGATCCGCATTGTGACCGAACTGGCGCGCCGCAATGCGTGTGTGACTGGCGACCTTGTGGATGTGCTGCCGCTGGCGCAATCGACCGTTTCGCAGCACCTCAAGGTGTTGAGGGAGGCGGGGATCGTGCGCGGCGCGACGGATGGCGAGTCGGCCTGCTACTGCCTCGAGCCGGATGTCGTGCGCTGGCTGGCGACCTTCTGTACGGACATCTGTTGTCCGCCTGCCGCGGACGCTTTGAGCGCGGTTTGCTGCGATTAACCGGCGCGCCGGGCTCGTTCGAAAACGGCAAAGGGGCGTTGACGGACCGGTAGCCCAAACCGCAGCCCCCGGTACGATGTTTCGTGTGAGCCGGAGGGTTTGGATGCGCAGATTGTTTATCCCGGGGCTGTTGCTTGCCCTGCTGTTGCCGGTGCTGGCCGCTTGCGGAGACGGGGATTCGAAGGCCACGCCGACGGCGGCTTCGACGACTCCCGGCGCGACGGCGAAGCCGGCAGACCTGCCGACGGGCTGGAAGCCGTTCAACGAAGGCGACTACTCGGGCGGTATCGCACCGACGTGGGAAACGACGCTGATCAACGGCGCGGACCTGGTTAAGCCGGGCTCGACGGCCGCTGACTCTATCCCTCAGGAGTTCCGCGATAGCGTGGTGAAAGCGGCACAACAGGGGCAGTTCAAGGAGATGCTGTTCGTCTTCATGTCCAAAACGCCGGGCAAGGCGTCGAACATCAACATGACGAGCTGCCAACTAGGGACACAGACGCTGAGCGAACTGGGAAAGCAGTACGACACCGGCAAAGTGAACCATTCGGACGCCGGGACCGTGCCCTTCGCCGGCAAGTCAACACCGCTGATGAAGGTCCAGGTAGGGGCCACACTGGACACCTACCAGGCGATTGCGCAGGGCCAGACCTGCTACTCGGTGGTCACGCTGACGGTACCGAAGGGCGATAGCGAAGGGCTGGCGCAGTTCAAGCAGTTCATGGCGGCGCTACAGCTCAAGAAGTAGCCTCCGCGCGCAGATCCCGCCCGTATACTTCGCTCCATTGGCGCAAACCGCGCTGGGAGAATGGCGATGCGAATCGGCGTGGTGCTGGCGATGCCTGGGGACACGACCCCGGTGAACGGCCTGGTGGATAAGGCGGCGCAGGCGGAAGCGGCGGGTTTTGCCTCGGCGTGGCTGCCGCAGGTTTTCGCCATCGACGCCCTGACGATGTTCGCGATGGCTGGCTCCGCAACCAGCCGAATCGAACTGGGCACGGCGGTCGTCCCAACGTATCCGCGGCATCCCACGGCGCTCGCCTGCCAGGCGCTTACCACGCAAGCGGCAACGAACGGGCGGCTGGCGCTGGGCATCGGGTTGAGCCACAAGGTCGTCATCGAAAACGTGTTGGGGTTGGATTACAGCCGCCCGGTGCAGCACATGCGCGAATATCTGACGGTGCTCAACGGCCTGCTAACCGGCGAGCCCGTCTCGTTCCAGGGCGAACTGTACCGCGTGGCTGCGCAGGTGGTGGTGCCGGGCGCGACGAAGCCGCCGGTGCTTGTGGCTGCGCTCGGGCCGGCGATGCTGAAGCTCACCGGGCGGCTGGCCGATGGCACGATCACCTGGATGGGCGGCATCCCCTACCTTCGGGAAATCGCCGTGCCAGCGATCACGTCCTCAGCAACGGAGGCCGGGCGGCCCGCGCCGCGCATCGCCGCGATGGTCCCCGTGGTGGTGACGAACGACGCGGCCGCGGCGCGTGAAGCGCTGAATACGACCTACCAGGTCTACGGGGTGCTGCCTTCGTACCGCGCGACACTCGACCGGGGCGGCGCAGCCAACCCCGCCGACGTGGCGATCATCGGCACGCAGAACGAAGTGGAAACGCAGCTGAAGGAGTACGCATCCGCCGGAGTGACGGACCTGAACGCCGTGCTCACCGCCGGGCCCGAAGGCCGCCGAGATGCGACGTACGAACTGCTCGGGGCGCTGGCGCAGCAGCCGGGACGCTAGGGCGTGGAAGGGGCCAAACCTACTTCGCGTAGGTCTGGCCTGCGGCCACGGCTTTGACGATCGGTTCCATGATGTTGCGCGCCACGGGGCCCTCCCAGCGGTCGTAGATCGTGCCTTTTGAATCGACGACGAAGACGTAGGGCTCGCTCAGGCCGCCATCGGCGCGTAGCAGCCACTTGCTGGCGGTGTCATTCAACTGCTGCTTGTCGAAGTTCTTCCAGATTTCGATGTGGACGAAATCGACCTTGTCTCTGTAGTCCTTCTGCATCGATTCGACCTCTTCGTTCACCGGGCCGCAGAAGCGCGAGGTGCAGAAGGCGGGCGTGGAAAAGACGATGACCAGCGGCCGGCCGGCGGCGATGGCGTCCTTGATTTTGACGTCATGCATGTCGTTTGCGGGAGTGCCCGAGTCGATCAGCTTGATGTCCGTGACGTCTTTTTTCGTGAGGTTGTCGCTTTTTTTGGCCAGCATGCCGGGGGCGAGAATCGCGGACTTGGCGGCCACTTCGAAGCCGACCGAGGCGGTTCCTTTCGTGCCGTCCTTGAGTTCGGTCTGGACAAGGACGCCCCAACCGCCGGCATGGCCAAAGGTGACCGGCGCGTAGTAGCCGACGCGACCCTCATCCTGGCCACCGTGGGTGTGCGTCTCGCCGTTGGCGTGGGTGACGCTGACTGAAGGCCCGACGCCCGGTGCGCTCGGCGTGGCGTCAACGGTGAAGACGGGCTTGGGGTTCGCCGGGTCGCGGAGGTCATAGAAAGTGGCTTTTGCCTTGGCGCCGCCCTCGGGGTTGTCCTTCAAATCGGTGATTCCGAAGACGAAATTGTTCTTACCGACAAAGAAATCGGAGCCCGCGATGACGATGTTCACCTTGTTGCGCTGGTCCGCCGGGATGTTCTTGCCCGGGTCGCTGGACGCCGGGAAGGCGGTGGGCTTCGGAGTGGAGCTGGAACCGCCGCTATCTCCGCCGCAGGCCGCGAAAAGGAGCGTCAATGGAACGGCGAGGGCAACGAGGAGGGACGTGGGGAATGGGAAGCGGGGCATATTCCCGAGTGTAGCGCGCGCAGGGGCTAGGAAAGAGCAAGCCGCTATCAGCGTTGGCGGAGCTTAACGGTGACGATTTCGAGCGGTTGGCCGCCAAGCTCCTGCTTGTACGGCTCGGCGCCGCGGAGGAAATCGAAGGTGCGTTTGCCGCGCGCGATCGAGTTCCGCAGGGCGTAGACCTTGCAGAGCAGTCCAACGGCGTATTGGGAAAACGCCGGGTCGTAGCCGCTGTTGTAGAGGAACGTTGTGTCCGCAGATTCGAAGGCGAGGGTCATCGCGGTGGTGACTCCGTCCAGGTTCAGGCTGGAGAGGCGCAGGAGCCCGAGCCCCGCGAAGGTTATGGCGAGGTCGCGAAAGAAGGCCTCCATGGCGGGGGTGAGGAACTCGTCCTTGTCATCGCGGCTGATGCGCATCAGTTCGAGGAAGCGTTCCATCTGAGCGGAGACGGTGGCTGGATCGGTCGCGGATTCGAAGCCCACCGTGCCGGCGGCGGCGAGGTTGCGAAGCTTGCGGCGAATCTCGTGGCGCGAATGCTTGGAGAGCGAAGCGAGGTAAGACTCGAAGTCCGCGGGTAGCGCAGTCTGCGGGCTGACCGCTTCGAAGGTCTGTTCGGCCTCCCAGCCCATGGGTTCGGCCACGGCTGCGAGAGACGCCGCCAAAGCGCCGGCCGCGCGCAATCCCCAGAGCTCGACGTGGGGCGTGAGATCCTCGACGAGCCACTCCAACAGCCCGCCGGCGACGACCTCTTCGTGGCCGGAAGCGGCAAGTGGGCCGGCGTAGTCGCTGACGTTGTGGTCTCCGAGGGTGCGGGCGCCGTCGCGCTCCATGTCGAGCGCAGCGACGCCAACCAGTGCTTCGCCCGCCCGGAACGAGAGAAAGACTGGCGCCGCGTCCGCGCCGAAGTGGCGCATCCAGACATCAAGCCAGGCGGGGTGGGTGAATGGCGTGGCGTCGGGGACGGCGGCGTGCAGCGCTTCCCATTCTGGTCGAAGGACGTTGAAGTCTTCGGAGGTGATCATTGGGTGGGATGGGCGGCGGTGTTTGCGGCCTTCGAGCGGAGCGTCGGGTTCCGGTTCCATTGGGTTGATTCTACGGCGGCGGTCGCGGCTGAGGCGCTAGATGTTCATCGCAAGGCCGTCTTCGGCTACCGCCAAACAAACGTCACGCGCCCGAGCATAACCTCATTGACAAGACGAATCCTTCTCATACGATTGGGCCCGTAGAGAGGGAACACCGGATGACTGAACCGACGCTTGAAGACGGGCGAAACATCGATGTCAACGGGGCCAGTTTGTATGTCGAGGAGTCTGGGCAGGGTGTGCCGGTTGTTTTGGTACATGGCGCAACTGGGACCGCAGCAATGTACCGCGCCACGATTGCACTCCTGGCCAAGGAGTTTCGCGTTGTCGCCTTTGACAGCCGCGGCCACGGGCGTTCGACGAATCCAACCGGCGAACTAAGCTACGAAATCACCGCGGACGACGCGGCAGCGTTGGTCGGGGCTTTGGAATTGGATCGCCCGTTCGTCGGAGGCTGGAGCGACGGTGGCCAAGTCGCGCTGGAGTTTGGGCTGCGGCACCCGGGTTCTGCACGCGGCCTGCTCGTCGGCGCCGCGTATACCGACTTTCAGAGCGAAGCACCGAGGTCGATGGTGCGCACACTGTTTCATGGGAACGAGCGGGGACTCATCGATTTCGATGGCTGGGAATTAGCGGCGCCTGGGTTCGTGAACTATCTGAAGACTGCCCACTCCGCCAGCCCAGACCATTGGCGAAACATCGCCCAACAGACGCTGACGATGTGTCTGGAATATTCCGGGCTCAGCAAGGAACAGATCGAGAGCATCCAGACACCCGCTCTCGTCATCCAGGGCGATCGCGACGACCTCGTTCCGATGGCTGAAGCGGTGAACCTGCACCGATGGCTGCCTAACTCTGAATTCGCGGTCCTTCCTGGCACGAATCACATGCGACCCATCATGGACCCGGCGCCGCTCGCGACCGTGATGATGGATTTCATGCGCAGAAACCTGTAGCCCGGGCCGAGCCACTCCTGCCCACGCGCTCAGTCTCTCGTTAGATGCTCATCGCCATGCCATCTTCGGCTACCGCCAGTTCGCCGGGGAAGATGCGTTCAGCGGTGGCGATCAAGCGATCGGCCTTTTCGCCAGGGTTGAGGTGGGTGAGCACGAGCTTGCGCACGCCCGCCTCCTTGGCGATAGCGCAGACGCGGCTGAGCTCCGAGTGGGTGGCGGCGAAGGCGGCGCGGACGTTCTCCTGGGTGTGCGGTCGCATCCCTGCGACCCAGTCCTCGATCCCTTCCGCTGAGTAGCATTCGTGCACCAAGACGTCGGCGGATTCGGCGAGCGGGACCATGATCTCGGGCACGGGCTTCGTGTCGCCGCTGAAGACGAGGCTGCGGCCCTCGCACGTGATGCGTCGCGCGAGGCAGACAAGCTCCGGTGAGTGCGGCACGACGGCGGAGCGGATTTCGAGGCCAAGAAGTTCGCGCTCGTCGCCATCGGCGACTTCGAGCACGGGCACCGTGAGCGGCGTGTCGTAGACGAAGACGCCGGGCAATCGTGAGACGAGCTGCGTGAGATTGGCGGCCCGCGCGATGTAGCCGGCGGTTCCTGCCGGGCCCTGGACGGCCGGGGTCGTGCCGTTGGGAAAGACCATGTGGGCGAGCAGTTCGGGGAAACCCTGGACGTGGTCCATGTGCAGGTGGCTGATCAGGACGTTGGTGATTTTCCGCAGGGAAACACCGGATTCGATGATTCGCCAGAGGGAGCCGGGGCCGCAATCAAGGAGGAAGGCGTCGTCACCGCGCTGAAGGAGGATGGATGTAGCGGCGCGCGGAGGCGCGAGGGCGCCGGCTGCGGTGCCGCAGAAGGTGATGTTCATTCGTCGCTAGCAAGCACGGAGAAGAGGTCACTGAGGGCCAGTTCGAAGCCAGGGAGCGCCGTCGAGGAAAGTGTCTGATCGCCGCCTAGAATGAACTCACCTTCGCTGCTAAAAAGCTCTACGGTGCGCAGCCGGGAATCGAACAGCCAGCATTCATCCACGCCATTCGCGCGAAAGAAACGGCACTTCGCCTGCAACTCGTTCCTCGTTTGGCCCAGCGAGCGGATTTCGACCGCGAGCGTTGGCGGCTGTTGGGCGCCGAAGGGCTTCCCCTTGGCGTAGTAGCTGACATCTGGCAGCCGGTAGTTGGCGCCGGCGAATCGCGCGCGGATCTCCGGGCCAACGCGACCGCCGAAGCGTGTCCGATAGGCGCCGAGCCTGATGATCAGTTCGCCGGCAAGCAGGCCGTGTTCTTCGTCGCCCAATGGCTTTTGGAGCACCCATCCGTCGATGTATTCGAGGTATGGCTTGTCCTGGGGCAGCGCGAGGTATTCGTCCTCGGCCATGCGCAGGCCGTGGTAGGCGGAAGCGCACGATTGGCCGGCGGAAGTTGGTGATGAAGCCATGCGGCCAGTATACGGCAGCGCAATTCGCGCCGAGGCTCCAACCGCCTAGCGTTGAGAAGCGGATAATGAGTAGGCCTCGCCCGCGCGCCGCGTGCCGGGATGAGAAGAGGAACCCGACGAATGACTGCCTTCACCGACCTTGGCCTTAGCGAAGCGGTGCTCCGGACCATTGATGGCCTGGGGTACGAAGAACCGACTCCAATCCAAGAACGCGCCATCCCGCCGCTGATGCTGGGGAAGGACATCATCGCGCAGGCGCAGACAGGCACGGGCAAGACGGCTGCCTTCGCCATCCCGTTGATAGAAGCGGTAGACATCACGAACCGGAGCGTGCAGGCCGTGATTGTCCTGCCGACGCGCGAACTGGCGGTGCAGGTGGCCGAAGCCGTGCACGCCCTGGGACACGGCAGGAACATCTCTGTGTTGCCGATTTACGGCGGTCAGGCCTATGACCGGCAGTTGCGCGCCCTTCGCGCCGGCGTCCAAATCGTCGTCGGGACGCCGGGGCGAATGATGGACCACGTGCGTCGCGGGACGTTGAAGTTGGACACCGTGAAGACCGTGATCCTGGACGAAGCGGACGAGATGCTGGACATGGGGTTCGTGGAGGACATCGAGTTCATCCTCGACCAGGTGCCGGAGGAGCGTCAGATCGCGCTTTTTTCGGCGACCATGCCGGCGCGCATCGAGGCCCTGGCGCGGCGGTACTTGCGGGACCCGGAGCGCGTGACGATCGCGCAGGAGACACGCACCGCGCCGCAGACCAAGCAGCTGTTCTATCAGGTGCCGTATTCGCGCAAGATCGAGGTGCTGAGCCTGATCCTGGACTTCGAATCGCCGCAGTCCTGCATCATCTTCTGCCGCACGAAGCGCGAGGTGGACTCGCTGGCGGAAGCGCTGGAATCCCGCGGATACGCGACGGCAGCGATCCACGGGGACATCAGCCAGGCACAGCGCGAACAGCAGTTGCGGGCATTCCGCGACGGCCGCGCCGAGCTACTGATCGCAACCGACGTGGCGGCGCGCGGGCTGGACATCTCAGACGTTTCGCACGTTATCAACTACGACATCCCGGATGACACGGACGCCTACGTGCATCGCGTGGGGCGCACCGGGCGGGCGGGCAAGGCTGGCGAGGCGATCACGCTGGTCACCCCACGCGAATTCCGCCTGTTGCGGATGATCGAGCAGCAAGTGGGCAAGAAGATGAAGCCGCTGCAACTACCGACGCCGGCGGACATCGTGGCGCGACGGCGCGAGGCGTTCGTGGACGCCCTGCGCGGCGCAATCGAAGAAGGTTCGGGCCGCTCGTATTCGAAGCTGGTGGAGGGGCTGGCACAGCAGTACGACCCCCTGGCGATCGCGAGGGCGGCCGTCTACCTGGCGGTGAGCGATGCAAGCGGCCGCGAGCCGATCTGGGCCGAAGCGGGCAACACGCTGGACGAAACGCCCACTGCAGAGGGCCTATCGGCGACGGAGCATGGAATGACGCGGCTCTTCCTGGACGCCGGCCGCAAGCAGGGCATCCGCCCACAGGACATCGTCGAAGCGTTCTCAACGACCGCTGGCGTCGCGCCATCGACGATCGGCACGATCGACCTCTATGCGAGCTTCGCATTCGTGGAGGTGAAGCCGCCTGCGGCCAAGAAGGTGTTGGAGTTGGCGAAGGTTATTGAAGTTCGGGGCTTAGAGATTCACGCGAAGAAGGCGCTGCCGAAGGGCGCCGAATAAGCCTCTTCAGCCGACTTTGAGTCCATGGGCGGGTGACCGCCAGGAGCTGACGAGCTCCGCCCAGGCAGTGCAATGTCGCTCGGGGCGACAGGGAGGGGATTGGGCGATATAGTGAGAGTGCGGGGTTGCTGCGCGCGGCGGTCCGCTCCCAATGCGCGCACTCCCCGCTATATTTTTGCCCGTTGCGCATGGCGAATTCAGGCCACCTGGCCGCCGGCGAAGCCGGACGCCCAGGCCCACTGAAAGTTGTACCCCCCAAGCCAACCGGTCACGTCGACCACCTCGCCGATGAAGTAGAGGCCGGGCACGGAACGCGCTTCCAACGTCTTGGATTGCAAACCGTTGGTGTCCACGCCACCGAGCGTGACTTCCGCTTTGCCAAATCCCGCCGTGCCGGCTGGTCGCAAGACCCAGGCGTGCAGGCGCTGCGCGATCTCTTCGATCTGGCGGTTGGAATAACGGTTCATGGGTTGCGAAGGGGCGAAAGCTGCGCACCACGCCTGGATGAAGCGTCGCGGTGCGTAATCGCTGAGCACCGTAGCCAGTTCGCGCGTCTGTTCGCGAGCTTCCAAGAGGATTTCGCTCATGGAGACTCGCGGAAACAGATCGACGGTGATGGGCTGGCCTTCGTGCCAGGCGTTCGAGATCTGGAGGATGGCGGGGCCGCTCAGGCCGCGGTGCGTGAACAGTACATTTTCAGTGAACGAGCTTCCGCCGCAGGAGACGGCCGCCTCAATGGCCACGCCGCTGAGCGATTCGAAGAGCGACTGGTCGCCGGCTGAGAAGGTCAACGGCACAAGGCCAGGGCGGAGCGCGACACGTTTGAGGCCGAACTGCTCGGCCAGGTTGTAACCGAAGCCGGTGGCGCCGATCTGGGGGATGGACAGGCCGCCCGTAGCAACTACGAGGGACTCGGATTCGAAGTCGCCGAGATTCGTCTGCAAGCTGAAGCCGTCTGATTTGGCGACGTTCGCAACTTCGCAGCTGAGGCGTATCTCGACGTTTGACTCGGCGCATTCAGCTTCGAGCATCGCCACGATTTCGCGCGAACTGCCATCGCAGAAGAGTTGGCCAAGCTTCTTTTCGTGGTAAGAAATGCCGTGGTGTTCGACCATGGCGATGAACTGGGCTGGCGGGTAGCCAGCCAACGCCGAGCGGCAGAAGTGGGGGTTCTGTGAGAAGAAGTTTTGCGGTTCTGTGTAGATGTTGGTGAAGTTGCAGCGGCCACCGCCGGAGATCAGGATCTTGCGGGCCACATGGTCGTTGCGTTCGAGCACGAGCACGGAGCGGCCACGGCGGCCTGCCTCGATGGCGCACATAAGGCCCGCCGCGCCGGCGCCGAGGACGATGACGTCGTGAGTCATGGGACCGGCGCAGGACTCACAACCTCTGCAGCCTGACAGAGTTTTGACCTTCAAGGATTATGCGAAAATGCTGGAGTACGTCCCAGCCGAGGAGGGATGGCAGCGACTGATTCTGCGGAGTCATTTCAGCAAGCTCGACAGTGCCGCCAAGGATCTCGGGCGTCGTGCCGTCATCTCGATAGAGAGCGTATTTGGCGGGTACCGTCATAAAGTTTGCCTTGCCGCCGACGCCGCCGCTCGAATTGGTCGTTCGCCACACCGCCGAATCGAGGCTGGCGGCACTCATCCCAAATGTGTGCATCGCGTCGAGAGGATGAATCGCGCTTCTGGTAGCGCCAGTATCGAGCACCATTACCACCAGTTGCCGCCGGTCGCTGATGCTAGGCAAGTTGACGCCAACACGGATGAGCGGCAAGGGAAACTGCGGCAACCAGAACCCGGAGATCACAGGAAAAGGTTGCGTTCCCCAGCGGCAACAAAATCGATCGACACGTCCGTCTGGGGGTCGAAACCCTTGTCCCGCAGTCCATCGACCAGAAGCGTCAGGTCCTTGTTCGTTGCCACCACCTCGTTCGTCGCCCGCGAAACGGCAACAAACCGATCCGGGAAGCGCGCGCTCAGTTCGGCGTAGTTCTCAGTCCAGAAGCGCTGAACTCGATTCGCTTCGTCAAAGCCGGGGTTCGGGTCCAGTGCTGTCCCGCGCATCTCACTCCTCCGCGATGTCCTTGCACTATCGGCGCTGCCGCGGAGGCTGGCAAGGCGCGCTAGCCCGCGGCGTAGGCGCGCCGGGCGCGGACACGGTTCCGGCGGGCGTGCTGGATGAGCAGCTGGCGAAAGGCGATCTCCCTGGCGCGGGCCCATGCGAGGAACTGTGCAGGCACTTCGTTGCCGCCCGTATTAAGGCGGTCGAGGGCGCCGGCGCTGGACTCAAGGATGGCGAAAGCGGAGGCCCCGGTGGCTACGATGTCCTCCTGGAAGCCGGCGAGCGTGGTACCGCTGCCATCCAGTGTGTGCTGAGCGGTGTAGTAGATGGTCACCGGGGCCACGCTGGCGGGCGCCGATTCGAGCAGCAGCGAAAGCGTGCCGGACCAGAGCGAGAACTGGACGAAGGAGGGCGGAAACTCGCCAACCGGGTACTCCACGGCCTCGATTTCGATCAGCCCGAGAAGCGATCCGAGGCTCAAATCGCGGTTCCCAGGACTGGTGTTCAACGTCGCTGACTTCTCGACCGGGATCGAGCGGCTGGTCTCATCGAGCGCGCGCTGGATGTGGCGGTCGAGCTCACCATCGTTCCAGCGGAAGTTGGCGGCGTCGGTGTCGTGCAGGTCCTGGCGGACGCGCGTGCGGATGTCAGCGAGTGTCGTCATGCGGCGAGCATCGGCGGGCGAGAGCGCGACCGCCAAGCGGCCGGTGTCACCGGGGCCGCCGGGCGCCTACCGCCGGCGCGGCAGGCTGAGGACCAGGGTGACGATGACGCCGGCGGGCACAACGAATTCGACGAGACCTACGTCGTTCATCGCGAGCACGTAGCCGACGCCCAGTAAGGTGAGGACGCCGCCAGCAAGGACGATCGAATCGCCCACGATGAAGTCCCACCAGAACAGCCCGAAGCCCTTGACGTATCTCACGCGGTAGGCTCCTCGAAGGCCGGAGCGAGGCCCGCTTGCGGCTTGAGGTACCAGACGAGCGCTGCCGAAACCGCGGCGTATACGCCGACGAGGGCGACGATTGTCGGATCCTGCAGCGTCCATTCGACGCCCACGCCTTCTCCTGCCCAAAACGTGCCGAATGCCGAGAGCAGCAGCCCGACGGCGTACTTGATGGTGTTCTCGGGTACGCGGCTGAGGGGCTTGTGGACGACAAGCCCGGTACCGACGACAAGTATTAGGCCGACCGTCGCGCCATAGATGGGGATGTCGAAGCGTCCCTCGTTCGTGCCGAAGGTGAGGACGATGAAGGCCACCTCGAGCCCTTCGAGGAAGACGCCCTTGAAGGCCACGGTGAAGCCGGTCCAATCGAACGAGTCGGGGTCTTTGCCTTCGCGGCGAAGCATGCGCACTTCGTCTTCGTAAATCTGCGCCTCGTTGTGCTTGGCCTTCAGGCTGGATGAACGGAGGACAGCTTTGCGCAGCCATTGCAGCCCGAAAATGAGAAGCAGCGTGCCGATGGTGACGCGCAAAGCGTCGATCGGCACGTAGTTGACGAGTGACGGGCCGAACGCAACGACCACGATGGCAAGGGCGATGAGCCCGGCGCCCACACCCAACAGTGCCGGACGCCAACTGCGCGTTACGCCAACGGCAAGGACGATCGTCAGGGCTTCGACCATTTCCACGCTGGAGGCGAGGAGGGCGGCGAGGAACTGGAGGATGTCGCTTGTCATGCGGTGCTCAGTTTTGGGTGAATGCGGCGCGATAGCAACGGGGGTCGCTGGTGGCCCGCTGCTCGGCGCGTTAGTTCGCGATCTGCTCGGCGTAGTAGCTGTAGCCGCCGCCAAAGCTGCGCACCCGGCCGCCATCCACTTCGATGATGCGATCGACCAGGCGGTCCAGCAGGTAGCGGTCGTGCGAGACGACGATGACGGTGCCGCTGAACGCGTCGAGCGCCTGTTCGAGCACTTCGGCGGCCGGGATATCGAGATTGTTGGTTGGCTCATCGAGGAGCAGGCAGTTGGCGCCGAGTTGCATCAGGCGGGCGAGCTGAACTCGGCTCTTCTCCCCGCCGCTGAGCTTGGCAATCGGCTGGGTGGTGGCGGCGTAGGGGATGAGGAAGCGCTGCAACTGGGCAACGGCTTCGCCTTCGAACATAGGCCGCGTCTCGCGTATGGCTTCGATCGGGGTCTGGCGAAAATCGAGCGTTTCGTGCTCCTGGGCGTAGTAGCCCGTTTTGATGCTGGGGCCTACCCAGACTTCGCCGGCATCCGCTTGCTGTTGGCCGAGGATGAGCTTGAGCAGCACGGATTTGCCCGCGCCGTTGGGACCAACGATGCCCACGCGCTCACCGTTCATGATCGTGCCCACGGCGCCGCGCAGGATGACGTTTTCGCCGAACGCCTTGTCCACGTTGCGCAGCTCCACCACCTTCGCGCCGCCGCGCTGCGAGGGGCGAAACTTGAGCATCATTTTGCGCCGCTCGAGGACCGGCCGTTCGACTTTCTCCATGCGATCGATCTGGCGCTGCTTGTTATCGGCCTGACGCTTGTGACGCTGGCTGAGCACCATATCGGCCCAGAGGCGGAAGCGGGCGACGGCCGCCTCCAGCCGCTCGATCTCCTGCTGTTGGGAGCTGTAAACCTGTGCCTGGCGGGCCTGGGCGAGCTCTTTCTGGGTGGCGTAGCTGGAGTAGTTGCCCTCCCACCGCTTCAACGCCATGCCTTTCTCTTGCGAGTATTCGAACTCGACGATGACGTCGACCGTTTCGTCCAACAGATAGCGGTCATGCGAGACGACCACGACTGTGCCGCCGAAATCGCGGATGACCTTTTCGAGCATGGCCTTGCGATCCAGGTCGAGGTGGTTGTCCGGTTCGTCCAGGAGCAGCAGATGCGGGTTGGAGAGCAAGCAGCGAGCGATGCCGATGAGCTTGCGCTGGCCGCCGCTAAGCACCTCCATCGGGCGCGACCAGGCTTCTTCATCAAAGCCGAGGGCGCGGAGCAGCGCCTCGGCGCGGTTGCGAATAGCCCCTCCGCCAGCGGAGTCGTAGCGGTCGAGCAGTTTGGCATGCTCCTCCAACACGGCATCGAAGCGAGCCGCGTCATCGAGGACCGCGGGGTCGGCCATCTGGGCTTCGCAGCGGGCGATCGCTTCATCGATGGCCGCGAGGTCGCCGCTGGCCGCGAGCAACTCATCGAAGGCGCTGCGTCCCGGCTGCCCGCTGAACTCCTGCGGCAGGTAGGCGACGTGTGCACCGCGCTTGAAGGTGACCGTGCCAGCATCGGGCGCTTCGTCGCCAGCTAGCGTACGCAGGAGCGTGCTCTTGCCAGCGCCACTCGGCCCAATCAGGCCAATCTTCTCACCATCCTGGAGGGACCACGAAAGACCGCGAAAGATCGTGCGGCCGCCATGGATGCGAGAGACTTCGTTAAGGTCGGCGATTATCACGGCTGCTCATTGTGCGGGAGCGGCGCGGCAGGGGCGATTTTCACGAGCGATTCGAACCACAGAGCCGCCGAGGTTTCGAGGCACCGTAGGACGACCGCGCCTTGTTGTACGACTTGCGACCGAGGATCCGTTCGAAGTACCGGCTGCTTGGGACACTTTCGCAAGGCGCGGAACGAGGGCGTTTTATAGAGAGTGCACTACTCGCAACTCATGCTGGTTCAGACAACTTCGTGTTGCAGAAACCTATTGGAGTATCAAGTCATGTATATCGGCGGTGGCGTAGTCGTCATCATCATCATCATCATCCTGCTCATCATCCTGCTCTAATGGCGGACGCAGGACCGGGCATACAAAACTCCGACCTACTGGGGAACGTTTTGTCCCGTATCTCCGGTACAAGCCCGTCCTTAGTGACGGGCGAGTCCGGGGGCGGAGCAGTGCGGGTGACGCTCCACGGTCTCCAACGCGTGGAATCGGTGACGATTTCCGAGGAGGCCCGCAACGATTCAAGCATGCTTGAAGACCTGGTCGCGGCGGCGATCACCGACGCACTCGAGCGAGCCAGGGCAGCAACCCAGGAGGCCGCCCTGGGACTCTTCCAGCAATTGAGCCAGGAGTGAGCAGCCGAAAGCAGGGGCCCTGATGTTTGGCGCGCTTCGCGGCCTGGCGCTTGGCCTCACGCTTTCGGTGTTGAACCTGGCGGGTGCCTTTCTTACGTTGCTCGCCCTCGGCGGCCTGGGCGGGTGGACTGGCACGCAGTTCATCGGCCTGTTTGGGCTGCTTGAAGTGGCGACCGGTGCGGCGTTCGTGGTGGGCCCGAATGTTTGGCGATTACCCGTGGCGGCGGCCGAACTGGAACCCGGGACGAAGGTGCGGTTCGCCGCATCGACAATCCTGATCCCCCACTGGGCGGGGGGAATGAAGTCGATCGCCGGCTTCGCGCTGGTGGGCTGGGCAGCGGCGCACGAAGGCGTGTCCTTCGGGACCGCAGGCGTGGTAGTGGTCGTCGTCGCTGTATGCGCGATTTCAATCTCAATTTCAATGCTGTTCGCCAGGCTGGGGTGCGCCCGGCCGGACCTCGACGTCTTCCAAGTATCGATCAAGCGGCCGAGGCACAAGGCGATTGAGTTGCCCGGGATGAGCATTGGCGCATCGCTGGTGCAGGCGCTCCTCAACATCATGACCTTTCCAACCGTCAAACTCTTGAGGGCATCGAGCCTCTACTCGCCGGAACTCAGTCCTTCTCCGAAGCTGCTGGCGGGCATGGCGCTGGTTGGACTGCTGATGACTGCCGCGGCCTTCGCCGTGTGGTCGGACCGGCTCGCATGGCGCGCCTCGCGGCCCCAACAGCGTGAGGCGGAAGAAGCGTTCAGCGAGGCATGAGCCCCCGTGCCTATCATTTCGCCACTGGCCCTTTTCCCGATCCGCTACACTGACTGCATGACTGCCGTCATCTCGGTTGTGCGCGAACGCGCGGCGCTGGCGCGGGCTGCTTCGAAGCGGCTGGCGAACCTTTCGACGGGCGCGAAAAACGCCGCCCTGTTGCGCATCGCCGAGCTTCTGGAGACGCGGCAGGGTCCGATCCTCGAAGCGAACGCGCGTGACCTGGCGGATGGCCGCGAGGCGGGGCTCGACGCTTACTTCCTCGAACGCCTGGCCCTGAGCCCCGAGCGGCTGGGCGCGATCGCGGCGGATACGCGCAACGTCGCGCTGCTGCCAGACCCTGTAGGCGAAGTCTTCAATTCACGCACCCTGCCGAACGGGCTGATGATCGCGCGACGGCGCGTGCCGCTGGGCGTGATCGCGGCCATTTACGAGTCGCGCCCGAACGTGACGATCGATATCGCCGCGCTGGCCCTGAAGAGCGGCAACGCGAGCCTGCTACGCGGCGGCAAGGAGGCGCGTCACAGCAACGCCGCCCTCGGGGACGTGCTGCGCGAGGCCCTGGCTGGCAGCGAAGTGCCGGACGACGCCGTCCAGGTGGTCAGCGACCCGGATCGCGCGCATGTCGATGAACTGCTCAAATCACACGACCTGATCGACCTCGTGGTGCCGCGCGGCGGCGCCGGGCTGATCAACTACGTGCGAGGAAACGCGACGATGCCGGTGGTCGCCCACGGCGACGCCATCGTTCAGATCTATGTGGACGACGCGGCGGATCTTGAGATGGCTGTGAACGTGGTGGACAACGCCAAGACCCGGCGCTACAGCATCTGCAACGCTGTGGACACGGTGCTGGTGCACGCGAAGATCGCGCCTGCGTTCCTCGATCGGCTAGCCGATCGCTGGGGCGGGCGAGTGACGTTCATCGCTGATGCGCGCGCGGCGGCGCTCCTTTCAAAAGAGCTTCACCCCGGCATCACCGTGGAGCGCGCCAACGAAGACGACTGGACGACCGAGCACCTGGCGATGCGGGTGGGCGTGCGCATCGTCGATTCGCTGGAAGAGGCGATGGCCCACATTGAGCGCTACGGCAGCCACCACAGCGACGCGATCGTGACTGAGAACTACACGCGCGCCAATCAGTTCATGGACGAGGTGGATTCGGCGGCCGTCTACGTGAACGCCAGCACGCAGTTCACCGATGGTGCGCAGTTCGGGCTTGGCGCAGAGGTGGGCATTTCGACCCAGAAGATGCACGCCCGAGGCCCGATGGGGTTGCGTGAGTTGACGAGCTACAAATGGACAATATTCGGCAAAGGACAGGTACGGCCACAGTGATTGAGTTCGAACGGGAATCGCGGACACCGCACTCCGAGTCGTACACCATCCTCGAAGATGGTGGGATCTGCGGGCGCATCGATATCCACTACCAGGGGGCGAACGTGCATGCCACGCTTTGCACCACCGCGGACGCCAACGAGGAGCGCATTCAGCAGCTGATCGACGCCGCCGATGAGCGCCTCGTGATGACCTCCGACCCGTACCGCGAGGACTTCATCGTGGCCGTCTGGCGGGGCTCGCCGGCGGGCGTCTACAGCGATAGCGATGCGGACGACGATGAAGAAGAAGGCGACACCTTTCGCCTGAACTAACCGCGGCGAAGGTATATTTAAAGGCCGGGCAGGTGGGTCAAATTCCTCGCGCCCGGCTTAGAATGACAGCCCTTGAATGACAGCCCGTGAACATGCCCTCGTGAACGACACCAGCCGGATGCGCATCGCCCAGGTTTCGGCGCACACCAGCCCGCTTGCCCCGCTGGGTGGCCGCGAAACGGGCGGGATGAACGTTTATGTGCTCGAACTTTCGCGCGAACTGGCGCGGCTTGGGTTCGAGATTGACATCTTCACGCGGCGCGATGCGGACCTGCCGCGAGTGGAGCAGATCGCCGAGAACCTGCGGCTGGTGCGCGTCAGCGCCGGCCCGCCGGAGCCGATCGACAAAGAGGCGATCGCCAACCACCTGCCGCAGTTCGCGCGTGAGATGCAGCGCTTCGTGCACGAAGATGGGCGCGGCTATGACGCGATTCACAGCCACTACTGGCAGAGCGGGTGGGCTGGCGGCCACCTCGCACGGCAACTGGATGTGCCGCACATCGTGATGTTCCATACCCTTGGCGAAGTGAAGAACCGCGCGCGTTTTGGTGAGCAGGAGCCGCGCAAGCGCATCCGCCACGAACGCCAAATTGCGCGGCGCGCTTCGGCCATCGTCACCGCCAGCGACCACGAACGGGAACTGCTGCAGCGTTACTACGGCGCGGACCGCGAGAAGATTCACACCATACCCTGCGGCGTGGACCTCGAGCTGTTCCGGCCGCGAGACCGGGCCGCAGCCCGGCAACGGCTGAACCTGCCAGCGGAAGGCGCGGTGCTCCTGTGGGTGGGACGCCTGGAGAAGTTGAAGGGCGTGGACATCCTGATCAGCGCAGTCGCCCAGCTGGACGAGCGCGACTTCACCCTTCTCATCGTCGGTGGCGACGAGCGCGCTTCCGAACTAAAACAGGAACTGCAGGCCCAGGCGGAAGCAGCGGGCGTGGCCGCCAACGTGCGCTTCGAAGGGGCCGTGGCGCACGATGATCTGCCGGCCTACTACAGCGCCGCGGACGTCTGCGTGGTGCCCAGTTACTACGAAAGCTTTGGGCTGGTGGCTGTGGAATCGATGGCCTGCGGCACGCCGGTGGTGGCTTCGCGAGTTGGCGGGCTGATCTCGACCGTGACCGACGGCGTAAGCGGATACCTGAT
Organism: Tepidiformales bacterium; assembly: GCA_038323265.1. Lineage (GTDB taxonomy): Bacteria > Chloroflexota > Dehalococcoidia > Tepidiformales > Tepidiformaceae > PNKC01. The sequence goes on along the minus strand of JBBQGT010000012.1, from coordinate 9,622 downwards.
TCCCTGGCGCTGCCCGGAACCGTTCGCTGAGAAGCTGGAAGTGCTGCTCAACAACCGCGAACTGCGGGCAAACTTCAGCCGAGCGGCCCAGCGTTCAATGCAGCGCTTCGCGTGGGGACGCATTGGCAGAGAGATGGCTGACCTCTACACCAAGGTGGGGGCGGAGTACCGCGCGAGCCACGAGCTGCGCAACGAAGGGGTGGGCGCTGAATCTTGGGCAGCCGCTGTGGGCGGGACGCAGGGCTAAGGCAGGGCGCTCGCCGGGCGCGGGTTTCGCCGCGTTGTTTTCCGGAGCGCTTCGTGTAAAGGTGGCCCAAGCCCGGTCCGGAGAAGTAACGCTGAGGATGGGACGGCCGCAAGGCATGGAGTTGAGGCAGATCCGTGACTGAGCCCGGCCCCCGCAAGCCGCGCGAGGATGCATTCGCGCACTGGCCGCGCTGGTGGGCCGTGCGGCGCTTCCGCGAGTCATTTCAACTGGCATTGCTTTTTCCTACGATCTGGCTTGGCTACAGCATTGAGGTGCGTGGGCGGCATCACCTCGGCCAGGTTGAGCAGCCCTGCCTGGTAATCAGCAACCACACGATTCACCTCGATTGGAGCATGATCTTGCGGGCGCTGCCGCGGCGATTCCGGCTGCGCATTGCCGTGGCGGCGGCCGCGGATGACATCTTTGGGAATCGCGCGCGCGCGTTCACCGGGCGGCTGTTTGGCAACGCCTTCCCGTTCGAGCGTGACGGCGGCGGCATCCGCGAGAGCCTGGAGCACGTCAACAACCTGCTGAAGGACGGCTGGAACGTGCTGATCTTCCCGGAGGGGATGCGCAGTGAGACCGGCGAGCAGTTGCCCTTCAAGTCGGGCATCGGCTGGCTGGCGGTACGTTCCGGCAAGCAGGTGCTGCCCATGCGCGTCGACCTGCTGCGGCGCGGCACCTACGAAGGACGCTGGATGTTGATCCCGCGCGGGCGGGCGCGCGTGACGATCGGCGCGCCGGTGCGCATCCCGCCCGAGGCTAGCTATAGGGAAGCGGTGGCGCTACTCGAACTGGCCGTGCTCGAGGCGTGACGCCCCGCCTACTTCTGGGGTACGCGGGCGCTGAAGCGGAGGGCGAAGGGGTTGGTTTCGACGACGATGTCCGTCAGCCCGATCCGTTCCAGCCGCTCTTGGAACGTCGCCGGATCAACCGGGACGCAGGTGTCATCGACGTGGCCATCGCGGAAGAGCGGGCTGTCGAGGTTGTCGCTGCCCATTACCGTGCCGCCCGGGGCCACGACGCGCGCCATCGCGGCGAGGATCTCGTCCTGCAGCTCCGGCGTGGGGACGTGGTGGAGCATCGTCATGCAGATCGCGGCGCTGAAGTGGCCGTCAGCGAACGGGAGCTTCGTGGCGTCGGCGTTGAGGATCGTGACGTTCGTATCCGCGAAGCGTGTGGCGAGGGCGGCGGCCAGGGCATCATCGATTTCAACCGACGTCATACGGGGGACCATCGTGCGGAGGACGTCGGTGGTCGCGCCATAGCCGGGGCCTACCTCGACCAGGTGGTCGCCTAAGTCGACGCCACGAGTGACCCACGGGATGACGCTATCGCGCACCAACGCCGCCCATTCAGGCCCGCCACAGCAGATGCGATGTTGTTCGTTCACGCAGGGACTCCTTGCTGGTTGACTAAATTCGAAGAGCGCCGCCGCCGACCGGTCAGCCGTTCTCGTACGCTTCGGCGCGGGCGACGGCAGCCATGATCGCCATGGCCAGGCTGCGCGCCGAATCAATCGAGAGCTCGACGGCAACGCGCGCATCGATGCCCGCTGCTTCATTGACGAAGTCAAGGTTCACGGCGTGCTCAAGATCGATATGCGAGGGATGGTCGTAGCTGACGTAGGCCTGTGCGAGGGAGAACCAGCCCTCGCGGCCGCGCCCGCTGCCGGCGCGTAGTTCGGCGCGTTCGACGATGTTCGTGCACATGCTTTAAGCTCCTGCCGCCAGCGTGCGTTCGAAAAAAACGAAGACCTTCTTCCAGCCGTCCACCGCCTGCTCCGCACGGTAGGCCTGGGGACGGTCGTGGTAGAAGAAGCCGTGGGCGGCGCCGGGGTAGTTGTGGAACTCGTACTCCTTGCCGAGCTCTTTCAGCTTCTCTTCGTGGACCACGACCTGCGCCGGGGTTGGAGCGCGGTCATCTTCGCCGAAGAGGCCAAGGAGCGGGACCGCGAGGTCTTTTGTGTAATCCAGCGGCGAAACGGGGCGTTTTTCGGTCAGGTCGGCTTCTTGCATGACGAGGCCGCCGCCCCAGAGGTCAGCAACGGCGTCGAAGCTGGAACTGCGGCAGGCACAGAGGTAAGCATGCCGTCCGCCCGAGCAGGTTCCGAAGACGCCAACCTTGCCGTTCGAAGTGGGCAGAGCACGAAGGAAGGCAGCGGCGCCCACGGCATCGCCGACCACCTGGTCGTCCGGCACTCCGCCGTTGGCGCGAATCTTGGCCATCACGTCTTCAGGAGAACCGTGCGCCTCGCGGCAGTAGAGGTCCGGCGCGAGGGCCGCGTAGCCGTTGTACGCGAACTTGCGAGCCGCTTCCTTGTACCAGTCGTCCCAGCCCGGCATGTGGTGGAGGAGGACGACGCTGGGGAACGGCCCCGGCCCGGTGGGGCGGGCAAAATAGGCGTGGACCAGGTCGCCGTTGGCGCCAGCGACAGGGACGGTCTCGGCGATCATGCCTTCGTAGTCATCGGTTCGATACATGGCAAAGCTCCGCCTCGTGTGATTTCGCGAAGTATACGGAATGGGGCGAAGGCAAGTGCGGCGCTACTACTGGAAGAGGGCGCCCACGCTCTGGCCACTGTGGATGCGGCCGATGGCGTCGCCGAACTGGGCAGCCATGGGGATGACGGTCATGTTTGGCAGGCGCTTAGCCTCGGGCACGGGCATCGTGTCCGTAACGATGATCTCGCGGACATCGGCACTGCGCAGGCGCTCGGTGGCGGGGCCGCTGAAGATTGCGTGGTAGCCGGCGACGATGACTTCGCCCGCGCCGTTCGCCCGCAGGGCGTTGACGGCGGCAATGATCGTTCCGCCGGTGTCGATCTCGTCATCGAGGATCAGACAGCCTTTCCCTTCGACTTCGCCGATGAGGTGCATGGCCTCGGTGCGGTCTGTGTTGCCGATGCGCCGCTTATCGATAATCGCCAGCGGCATGCCGAGGCGGACGGCCATATCGCGTGCGCGCTTCTCATCGCCGACATCGGTGGCCACTACGGTGTAGTTTTCGAGCCGTTCCTGTTTAAGGTGGGCGCTCACGGGGTAGAGGGCGTTCAGTTCGTCCAGCGGGATGTTGAAGAAGCCCTGGATCTGGCCGGCGTGGAGGTTGGTGGTGAGGATGCGGTCGGCGCCAGCGGTTTCGAGCATGTTGGCGATAAGGCGAGCGCTGATCGGTACGCGGGGCTGGTCTTTCTTATCGCTGCGGCCGTAGGCGTAGTAAGGGATGACGGCCGTGATGCGACCAGCGGAGGCGCGCTTGGCGGCATCGATCATGATCAGCAGCTCCATGATCGAGGTGTTCACGGGGCTGCAGAAGGGCTGCACCAAGTAGACATCGCGCATGCGGATGTTCTCCTGGTACTGGACGAAGATGTTCTCGTTCGAGAATTCGAAGACGTCTACCTTGCCGAGCTGGCGGCCGAGGCGGGCGCAGATGGAGTTGGCCAGTTCAGGGTGGGCCCGGCCCGTGAAAATCGCGAGGTCGGTGTACAAGATGGCGGGCTCCCGGAGGGCGTGTTCGGAGGCGGAAGTGGCATCGCGAATGATGGGCCCGCGATTGAGCCGAAGATAGCACGGGCGCGGGAGAGAGGCGACTTGGGCTTAAACCGCGTGAAGACCGCTTTTGAACCACACAGGCACAGAGGTTGCGGTGGGTCGTCGGAGCGTCCTCGTGCGGAGCCCTAGGCTCGAACGGGCCATGTGCTATTGAGCAGGCGGCCTAGCAATTAAAGCAGACTGGACGCCGTATACTCCACGCCGACCGGCATGCCGGTTTGCGGAAGGAGTGACACATGACTACGAAGGCACGAATCAGGTCCGCCGTTTTGGCGGTGCTGGGCCTGGCCATCATCGTCCCGGTGGTGGCGTACGGCCGCGATGCCGGCGGCCCCAAGACGGAGCGCCAGGTGGATGCGCTCGTGGCGTTGTCCACCAGCTTCACGTTCCAGGGGCGGCTGACGGATGGCGGGGCGCCCGCCAACGGCGTGTACGACTTCAACTTCTATCTATACGACTCGCTCGCCGGCGGGTCCCAGGTAGGGCCCGTCCAGACAGTGGGCGATGTGACCGTGACGGCGGGTCTGTTCACGGTCTCGCTCAACTTCGGCGACGTATTCCATGGGTCGCAGTATTTCCTCGATATCCAGGTAAGGCCGGGCGCGAGCGCCGGGGCGTACACGATCCTCAGCCCACGCGATCCGATTAGCGCCGTGCCGAACGCCTCGTACGCCATGACGGCTGGGGCGCTGGACCTGCCATCGAGCAGCGCCGCAGGCGTCAACGGACCGTTGTTCAGCGTCAAGAACACGAGCACCGGTGCGAGCGCCGTGGGGCTGGTGGGCGAAACGGCATCAACCGGGGGCAGCGCGACCGGCGTGCTTGGCCATGCACTCGGCACGGGGGCCGGCGCGGCGGCGGGCGTACGCGGAATCAACGACAGCACTGGTTCGCCGTCTCCGGGCGTGCTCGGCCAAACTGCCGGGAGCGGGTACGGGGTCCAGGGAATAAGCCCCTCCGGCTTCGGCGTCTTCGGAACAAGCGCCTCCGGTACGGGCGTTGTCGCCTCTACTTCGACCGGCACCGCTCTTGATATCGCGGGCCCCATCAAGGTGAGCGGACCGAAACCCGCGGCGTTCATCCACACGGCCACCGCCCTCAACACCAGCAACCATGTGACGGTCATCGACAACTCGGCGACGAACAACAACCCGACAGCGATCGTCATCATCTCGCAGTTCTGGGAGGGAACTTACAACCCGCACCCGGTTGGTATCTTCTACACCTCCGGAAAGTGGCGAATCTTCAACGAAGACATCGCGAACATGCCGGTCAACGCTGAATTCAGCGTGCTGGTAATCAACCAGTGAGAAGCCTTCGAACAGCACGCGAAGGAGGGCCGCGATGCACCTGAAACGCATGCATTGGCCAGGTATGCTGCTGGGCCTTTCGGCGGTTGCCGCAGTTACCACCGTTTGGGCGCAATCCGGCGGGAGTTACGACGCCTCGATCACGACCTTCGATGCTGGCGGCGAGACCGTGAGTGGCGGCAGCTACGTGCTGCAGTCGGCAATCGGCCAGCCGATCGCGGGATCTTCCAGCGGCGGCAGCTACGTGGTGGATGCCGGCGTGCTTGCTGCCGTCTCGGGAGCGGCTTCCGTCGGTGGTTCGCCGACCGCATCGCCCACGGCCTCGCCGTCACCCGGGGCGACGGTTGGGCCTTACAAACGGTTCGGCCCGCAGGTTGCCAAGGACGGGGTTTACTAGCCGAAGTGCGATGGGGCCGGGCTAGTCCCGGCGCCAGATCGCTGCAGTAAGCCCGCGCCACAGCATCAGCCGCTTTTGGCCGCTGCCCGAGAGTTCGCTGTGGGCCGAAAAGTCGGACGCCGGGCCGCGCGCGCGGATGGACGACTGAGGGACTCCGGCTAACAGTCGCCGGCGGCGTGACCGGTGTGGCCGGCGCCGTCAGTAGCAACAATCTCGAACGAGTGCATGCGGATAGGCGCTGTACTCTCAGCTGGCGGGCTCCACGAGGCCGCCCAGGTTCCGCTCGCCGGGCTTCCGCTAACCTGAAACATTGCCATCGCTCCGGTGGTCCCATTGGAAAGCAGATACTTCACCACCACGTCGTTGACGCCAACGTCATCGCTGACGAGTGCGGCGAAGCTGACCGGGGAAACGGAACAAGACGCCTGGCTGATACCTACGCCGGGCGAGCCGCCGCCGCGGAAGGTGGTCACGGGGAGCGTGAAGCTGCCGCCGGGGCCGGAGACCGTGAGCACGCCGGTGTAGTTGCCTTCGCCCGCGGGAACCTTCGAACCGTCGACCGAAACGTTGACGGTGGAACTGCCGAACGGGCCAACGCTGCCGCTGGTCGATGAGACGCTGAGCCACGAGGTATCGCTTTGCACCGAGAATGGGGCGGTGCCGCAGCTCCCGTTGGAGAGGACGAAAAACGACCCGCCGCCCGGCACCACGGTGAGCGAAGGCGTGTTCGGCGAAAGGCTTGGGAAGCAGGCGACCGTGGGCGGGGGCGTCGAAGTGCGCGTCGCCGTGGGCGTCGCGGGCTGGGTCGGCGTCGAAGTGGGGGAGGAGGTTTTTGTTGGGGACGCGGTTGGTGTGCCGGAGCCGGGAGTGACGCTCGGCGTAGCGGTTGCGCCGGCGATAAGTGGCTCGCTGGTGGTGCTCGCCGAAGGGGTGACCGGGCCGGTTGGCGTTGGCGTGGCCGTGCCCGTCGGCGTGCCCGTGGCGGTCGAAGTCTTCGTTGATGTGCCACCGCCGGCGCCGCCGAAGGCAGTGGCCGATTGGCCGCCATCGGCTGTGCCGGGCTCAACGGCCTGGATGGTGTCCAGCGGGCCATCCGAGCGGGTGAGGGCGATCGGGCTGGAGGGCACCAAGAGCAGCACTGCGAGCATAAGGGCGGCCAGCCCGAGGCCCGCGCCGACTTTTATGAAGTTCCGCGCGCCGCCGAAGAAGACGACAAAGCCTCCGCCAAAGGAGGGCGCGTTTCCTCCCATTCCCGGGCCGCCGCCTGGCGCCGCCGGGCCCGGCCACTGCTCCATCAGCCCATCGAGGATGTGCGCCTTGACGCCAACTGGTGCGCCAATCGCCAGGAAGGCGCCGAAGGCGGCCAACGGCGCCAGCTTGCGCTTGCGTTCTTCGCATTCGGCGCACTGCCCCACGTGCCGGTCTACCACTTTTCGAACTTCGTGCGACATCGTCTTTAGCTGAGCGGTGTCCAGCGCGACATCCAGTTCGCGGCAGTATTGCCGCCCGTTGCTCAGCATGATGAAGGCTCCGATCGAATCTTCGACGGCCCTCTTCAGACGGTTCAGCATCACACCGCCGTTGCTCTTCGTGACGCCAAGCACGTCTGCGATCTCTCCGCTATCCAGCCCCTGGCGCAGGTGCAGGTCCAGCAGGGAGAGTTGCTTCGGATCCAATCCGGCCGCGGCCTGCCAAACGAGCAAGGCCAGCGCTGTCGCTTCGGCCGCTACCGCCGGGTCGGCAAAGCGGTCAGCATCGACTACATCAAACTGCACTTCCTCGCCGTCTTCGCCAGCCGTCACGAGCGGGCGAGTACGAGAGACGCGTTCGAGGCGATCGAGCGCGGTATTCCTGGAGATGGTGAGGATCCAGCTCTTGAAGCTGGTCCCCTTTTGCAGCCCGCCGAGGGCGTTCATCGCTTTCAGGAAAGTGTCCTGGGCGATGTCTTCGGCCTCATCCCGGCTTCGCGTCATACGCGTTACGAAGTCATAGACGGGGTCGAAGTAGCGGTTGTAGAGCTCGGCAAAAGCCGACTGATCGCCGGCCCTGGCGAGTTCTACAAGAGCTGTATCGGCGGTCTGATCCATTGCGCCCTTCGTTGCCACGCCGTCGCGCGGATGGTGAAGCACCGGCGGCGATGCCCCCGGGCGAGTCTGCTGTGCCGTCAAAGCCAGCGGGCTCAACGGTTAGACAGACGGCTGGCGGGAATCTTACATGCGAGCGGGTATTGGGGTTCGTGGCGCCATGCGCCCGGGCCGGGAGCATGCCAGGGCGTGGTCCGCGCCTGCTGCTTTCGGCGGCCCGACGGCCATGGGTGTTCGGACGTGCCACCTTCCAGCGGACGGCTCCGAATGAGTTCACGGATGCGTCCGCTCAACTGGTCGTAGGCAACGATGAGCCGCTCGTCGAGGTCCGTACCACTGGTATAAAGGGAGAGGGCCACTCGACAGCGAGGTTCGAAGTTGGGTGCGTCGATTCCCGGAGGGGTGCAAGCTCCTCGTCCGTGGCTGTGCTCCTGAGATGGAGCGGATCGAGCAGCCGTTCGTGCAACGCCTGGGTGTACGAGACACCGGTCACTTTCTCAATCAAGAGCCCGAGCATGTGATAGCCGGGGCTCGAACAGAGAAACTGAGTCCCGGGCGGGAAAGCAAGCGGCGTGCGGCAAGGAGCGCATGGGCGGGGGCGACGCCGTCGGTGACCATGGAAAGCGGCCCATTCGAACGCGAGCAAGCGCGATGGCCACGAAGGGCCAAAAGACCCTTTAGAAATGGGTCGGACAGCTTTCGTTACGTAAATGCTTCGCTGTTATCATCAGGGAGAGTGCAGGAGGTTCGACGCTATCGCACGTCTCTTCTTCGCTGCGTTGCTGTTGGGCGGCGCGGTTGCCTTTTCTTTGAGTTGTAGCTCCCTGGGTTCATCGGAACACATCCCGGCGGCAGTTGGCCTCTCATCGATTTCTGAAGTGGCGTCCAGCCCTCACTGGACGGACCCTGGCGCGCTTGGGGCGAACGAGTTGATGGGCTTCAGCCCATCCCCGCGCAGGCTCACGGCGGGAGTAAGCGCGCTTCGCGCCAACAAGGAAAGCGGCTGCGCGAAATCGTTGCCGTCTGGCGTCCAGGCTGGCAAAACGGCGCTTCGCAGCCTGACCTCAGGCAACCTGAAGCGCACCTACCGGCTGCACCTGCCTACCAAATCGACCACATCCAAACCGATACCGATCGTCCTCAATTTCCACGGTCGGACTGCGACGGGGATCGATCAGGAGAACTATTCCGGACTTGTCCCGATCAGTGACCGCGAGACGTTCATTCTCGTTTCGCCCGATGGCACGGGAACGCCGCTGGGCTGGTCCGCTGGCGCTACGCCCGCCAACACCGTGGACGACGTGCTGTTCGTCAACGATCTCCTGGACGCGCTTGAGCGAGAACTATGCATTGATACCGCTCGCGTGTACGCCACGGGCTTTTCGAACGGCGCCTTCATGGCGTCGAAACTCGCATGCGCGATGCCCGATCGAATCGCTGCGATTGCCGTAGTGGGGGGCATTAACTACGGACCGGCGGGCTGCGCTGGCCGTGTGCCTGTGCTTGCCGTCCACGGCTCCCAGGATGGGATCGTGCCTATGGGCGGGGGGACCGTGCGCGCCTGGCGATACCCTGGGGTGCCAGCGGCCATGGACGACTGGTCAGCCACGAATGGCTGCCTTGCCACCACCACGAATACAGAAATAGCACAGGGAGTAGTCCTCCAGAACTACGACAATTGCGCCGCAACCACGCAACTGATCGTGGTGGACCGGGCCGGACACGTATGGCCGGGATCCATAGGCACGAGCGCCGCAGAGCCCGCCGGGCACGTAGCCGGTTCTGAGTTGGTGTGGTCATTCCTGGCTGCTGCGAGGCATGCCTCTTAAGGCCAGTAAAGCCCAGCGTAGCGCGTCAATCCGGAGCGTTGCCCGGCCAGAGGATCGAACGGCTTCCGACGGGCTGGACTTCTTCGCCATCGCCTGCACAGCGGCAGTGGGATTTGTGGCGGGTGTCGGGGTACTGGGGTGTCGAGTGCCGGGGTGTCGGAGTCACAGCGAGTGCCGGGGCGCCCGAGCGGCACTTCAGCG
>JBBQGT010000011.1:0-37350 GCA_038323265.1 Tepidiformales bacterium | reverse complement strand
CCGATGATCGGCGCGGAGACGAACGGCTTGCCAAGCATCCACGCCAGCGCCACCTGCGCTGGCTTCACGTCGCGCTCCGCCGCCACCTGCTTCACCGCCTCCACAACCTCGAAGTCAGAGTCCGTGTAGTACAGCGCGTGTGCGAAATGGTCTGACTTCGAACGCGTCGTTTCGTCCTGCTTGGTCGCGCTCCGGTTGCCGGCGAGGAAGCCGCGCGCCAGCGGGCTCCACGGGATGATCCCCACGCCCTGCTCCCGGCACTGCGGGATCATCTCCCGCTCCTCCTCTCGGTACACCAGGTTGTAGTGGTTCTGCATCGAAACGAATTTCGACCAACCGTGCGATTCCGCCACCTTCTGCGCCTTCGCGAACTGCCACGCGTACATGCTCGAAGCACCGATGTACAGCGCCTTGCCCGCTCGCACCACGTCGTTCAGCGCCTCCATCGTCTCTTCGATCGGCGTGTTCGGGTCCCAGCGGTGAATCTGGTAGAGGTCAACGTAATCCGTCCCCAGCCGCTTCAACGAGGCATCGATGCTCTGCATCACATGCTTGCGGCTCAGCCCGCGGTCGTTCGGGTCGCCGCTCATCGGGTTACAAACCTTCGTGGCGATGACCACCTTGTCGCGCTGCGCCAATTCCTTCAGCGCCCGGCCCGTGACCTCCTCGCTCGCACCCACCGAATACACATCCGCCGTATCGAAGAAGTTGATCCCCGCATCCAGCGCACGCTGCACGAACGGCCGCGCCGCGACGTCATCCAGCACCCAGTCACGCCACTGGCTGCTGCCGTAAGTCATCATCCCAAGGCAGATGCGCGAGACTTTGAGACCCGTCTGGCCGAGGTTGCTGTACTGCATCGAAGAACTCCTGAAGGTAGTGCCATGGAACGTAGCGGGAGACACCGCAAGGCGGAACAGGCCCACACCCTCGCCGCTGACGACGCTCCCTCGAACGCCTACGCTTAACCGCATGACTATCGCCGTCATTCGAATCCGCCTCCGCCTGCCTTCGCGCACCCTGAAAGAGAAGCGGGCAATTGTGAAGTCCACCGTCGAGCGTCTGCGCACCCGCTTCAACGCCAGCGTCACCGAAGTCGATGACCTCGATAGCGTCGGCTCCTCCGTCATCGCTGCCGCCTGCCTCTCGAACGAAGGCAAGCACGCCGACGCCCAGGTGCAGGCGATCGCTCGCGCCGTCGAAGAATGGCGGTTGGACGTTGAGGTCGTGGACATCGAGACCGAGCTGATCGAAACGTGAGGCTCGCCTTGTTCTGCTGTCTCGTTTCAGGCGAGCTGTCCGAATGACGGACTTCGAATCGCTGGCTGCCGCGTTTCGCCGCTTTGCCGAAGTCGAAGTCCCTTCGGGTGATTGCCCCCTCTACGAAACGCTCGCGCTCGCAGTAGCCGATGACCGCGACCTCCTCGACCTCGCCGCCCATCGCATGGTCGGCCAGCCGATCGCCAACATGCTCTTCGGGGCGGTCCATTACCTGCTCGCAAAATCTCCGGACGAACCGCTCGCGACCCACTACCAAACGCTCAGCAGCTCAGCGCCCGTTGGCGACCTTCGCCAGCTCTTTCGCCAGTTCTGCCTCTCGCACCGCGATGCCATCATCGGCACCCTTCAATCGCGCATGGTCCAAACGAACGAAGTGCGGCGCTCAGCATGCCTGCTGCCCGCCTTCGGTGCGGTCGCAAATCGCGCGGGCAAGCCCCTCACCCTCATCGAGATAGGCCCGGCGGCTGGCCTCAACCTCATCTTCGACCGCTACGCGTACGACTATGGCCACGCGATCGTCGCCGGCGAGCCCAATTCAGCAGTCCGAATCAACTCGGACTCACGGGGACAAAAGCCGCCGGTCGCGCCTCTGCCGCCCGTCGCCGCCCGGCTCGGCATCGACCTTAACCCGCTGGATGTGCGCAACAACGACGAGATGGATTGGCTCCGAGCCCTCGTCTGGCCGGACCACACCGACCGCATGGCGCTCCTAAACGCCGCGATCGGAGTCGCCCGGAAAGCGCCGCCAACGCTCTTCGGGGGTGATGTCTTCGAACTGCTGCCCGCCTTGATCGCCGAGGCAGACCCCGCGTCGGAAGTCTGCGTCTTCGCAACCTTCGTGCTCAACCAGTTCAGCGAAGACATGCGCCGGCGACTACGCCAACTACTGCTCGCCTCGGCTGCCACCCGCGAAGTCTCGCTGGTGGTGATGGGTTTCAGCGAGTTCATCTCGATGCAGCACGAAACGCCGTTCGAAGGCTCGCTCTGGCTCGCACGTCTGGGTCCGAAAACCCGAACCTCCTCTCGCCTGGCGCGCTGCCATCACCACGGCCGCTGGCTCGAGTGGGCGCCCGAAGACTTCGAGCTCCAATGGTGACCGGCGTCCAAGGGCAATTCGTCACCATTCCCGCCGGCACGTTCCTCATGGGCAAGGACGAGAGCCGCCGGGACGAACGTCCCGCCCACACGGTTACCGTCCGCGCGTTCGCGGCTGCTGTCTCGCCGGTGACGAACGCTCAATATGCGGCCTACGTCGATGCCACCAGTGCAGACGCTCCGCCGTTCCTCGCCGAAGGGCGCTTTGCCGCGCCCGGACAGCCGGTTGTAGGCATCAATTGGTTCGAAGCCCTTGCCTACTGCGAATGGCTCGGCACTTTGGATGACCGCAGCTACCGCCTGCCGACGGAAGCGGAGCGCGAATTCGCGGCCCTCGGTGGCTTGCCTGGCGGCGACTGGTCATGGGCCGGCGAGAACGCCCCGTTCGTCGCCTGGATCAACAGTCTCGACAGCCCGCACGTGCCCAGCCCTGAGTGTACAAACGGCTACGGACTGCGCTGCATGGCCGAAAACGTCCACGAATGGTGCAGCGACTGGTACGCCGCCAATTGGTACGCTAGCTCGCCGCCGAATGATCCGCCCGGGCCTGAATCCGGCAAGCGCCGAGCCAGCCGCGGCGGCAGCTGGCGCCACCGCGACAAGACAACCCGCATCAACGCCCGCTCCAGCCTGGACCCCTCATTCCGCTACAGCGACTTCGGCTTCCGCGTCTACCGCGAGATCTGAAACAGGCTGGATGCGATGTGTCTCCGATCCTCCGACCATCCCACCAACCTACCGCGCCGTATAGCCGCCATCCACAGGCAAAATCACCCCATTGATGAAAGAGGCCTCTTTGCTCGCCAGGAACGTAATCGCCGCCGCCACCTCTTCCGGTTGGCCCAGGCGTCCCATCGGGTGGAGCGAGATGAGGTACCGTTCGTACTCCTCGTCGCTCCGTACCATCGCCGTCATCGGCGTCTCGATGTAGCCGGGGGCCACCGCGTTAACGCGCACTCCGCGCCGTCCGTAGGTGACTGCGAATTGTCGCGTCAGCCCCACCACGCCGTGCTTCGCCGCCACATACGCCCCCGCCCCTTCCGGCACAGGCAGGTCCGGCGCCGTAGTCGGTCCCGTCAGTCCAACCAGCCCCGCCACCGAGGCGGTGTTGATGATCACCCCGCCTCCGCGTTCCGCCAGCATCGCCGCGCCATGAAACAGGCCGTTGTACACACCTGTCAGGTTCACCGAGATCGTCCGTTCCCACCCCGCAAGCGCCCCGCCGATGCCCGCGTTGTTCACGATCACGTCCAGCCCACCCAGCTCGTCGACCGTCTTCTGTAGCGCCGACTTCACAGCCTCCTCGGATGAAACGTCAAGCTCGACGGCCGACGCGCGCCCGCCGTGCTCGAGGATCTGCGCGGCCGTGTCCTGAGCCGCCGCCCCATCGATGTCCGCGCACATGATGGCTGACCCGCATTCCGACATGCGCAACGCAGCGGCCCGGCCGATGCCCGACCCAGCGCCAGTGATGATCGAGACGAGACCGGAGAGATCGGGCATGTTGCCGTCCTTGTACGAAAGTCTTCGTAGCCTAGTGGGAGCCCGCCAAGCCGTCGACCGCGCAAAGACACTCTTGCTGCAGCGACTGCCACGAGACTGCAAGCCGCAATTGGCCTCCGCGTTGTCCATTCGCGATTGCCAGCCCAATACGGTTCGCTCACGCCCCAACGCGGGCCAAGGAGGGCCAGATGGCCAAGGTAAAAGATTTCATGACGTCCGACGTCATAACCATCGGTAGTCAGGCGATGGTCAGCGAAGCTGCGCGCCTCATGCGAGACCACGACATCGGCCTTGTGGCCGTCGTCGATGGCGGTGACCTCAAGGGTGTCGTCACGGACCGCGACATCGTAATCAAAGGCGTCGCCGGCGGTATGCACGATGCACCGGTTGCCACGGTGCTTTCGTCGAACGTCATCAGCCTCGGGCTGGAAGACGACGCCGACGACGCCGAAAAGCGCATGTCCGAGCACAACGTTCGTCGCCTGCCCGTCGTAGACCGCGGCCAGGTCGTCGGAATGGTATCCGTGGGTGACCTTGCCGTGCGCAGCAACGACAAGCTGGCCGGCAAAGTGATGGAGAACACCGGGCCTGCGAAGAAGGGCTAGGCGCGGCTCAAATGGCCTCGGGCGAACTGGCAACGACAGCGACCACGATCTGCACGCCGCTCGCCGTTTCGAACCTGCCAAACGAAACACGGCATGCCAGTATCCTGCCGTCCTTGCGGCGTAGCCGCAGTTCCCGGTTGGCGACAACGGCGCCCGCGCCCACCTGCTCTTGAGCTGCCTCGAAAGCGCCTGGATCCACCCAGATCTTCAGCGCTTTCACCGACTCTCCAACGAGCTCGGAGCGGTAGTAACCAGTGAGCTCCACAAAACCCTGGTTGACCAGCAGATTGCGTCCGGTATCCATTGCCCGCAGGGCCATGGGCACCGGAGTGGCGTAGAAGGTGCGCGCCAATTGCTCCTCGGACTCGCGGATCATCTGCAGAACGCGGTCGCGGCCAGTGATGTCCCTTAACACGCTGATGTGTGTCCCCGGCGTGAGATCGGCGCGCGCGTGGTACTCCACATGGCGTACCGTCCCATCGCCGCGGACCACCGTAAACTGCCCGATCGCCGTTCCATCCAACAAGAAACTCGCGAATTGGCTCGGAGTGTCGTAGCCCGTGGGGGCGAATTCCGCCACCTGACGTCCCACAAGTTCAGACGGCGCAAGCCCAAAGAGCTCGCCTGCGGCGGCGTTAGCCGCGAGGTAGCGCCCATCGGAATCCGCGACCACGATCGCGTCCGGAGAGCCTTCAAATATCGCTTCCAGCACTTCGGGCTTGTTGGTCACTGACATTGCGCGCTCCTCGTTTTCAACAGCGAACCGTATGCTACTTCACCCGTTCGAGCAGAACCACCGGGATCTTCCGACTGGTCTTCTGCTCGTACTCACTGAACGCCGGCATCATCTTCGCCTGTGCGGCGTAAAGCCGGTCACGATCCGCGCCCTCCGCCGTCGAGGCCTTCGCCGCGAACTTCTCGGTGCCAAGTTCCACCTCGACGCCCGGATTCGCCGTCAGGTTCAGATACCATGCCGGGTGCTTCGGCGCCCCGCCCATCGAGGCGATGATAACCACCTTGTCGCCGTCCTTGGTGTACACCAGCGGCGTCGTTCGCGATTCGCCAGAATTCGCGCCGGTGGTGGTCAGCAGCAAAAGCGGCCGCCCCTTGAACACCCCCGAGGTTTCTCCGCCGTTCGCGCGAAACTCCTCAATGATCTGCTTGTTGAAATCCGTCTGTGGCATGCGTGGGCTCCTACAAAAGGTAATAACCCATTGTGCAACAATCCGCGTGCAACAATCCGCGCCCGGCATGAGTCCGCTGCGGTGCCTCCGCTCGCGCTCCGCTTAGCGGTTCGAACTCACTAACCCCGCGGCAGTCCTAGCCCGCGCATCGAAATGATGTTGCGCTGGATTTCGCTCGTCCCGCCGCCGATGGGGCTGGTGGTGCTGTGCATGTAGAACCGCGGCAAGCGGCCCTCAAGAATGCCTTCGCGGTCGCGGTCGGTAAGCTGCGAGTAGAGTCCCGCCATGTGCATCCCGGTAACCGAAAGCCGCACATCCAGCTCGCTGCTGAATAGCTTGGCGATGGACGATTCCTTGTTCGGGATTTCGCCTCGCTCTTGCATGGAAATGATTCGGTAGCAGATCAACGCCTCCACCTGCGCCTCGATCATGCGGTCCGAAAGCTCGTTGCGCAGAGAATGATTGGTTGCGCTCACCTGCTTGCCGATCTTCGATTCGCGCACGAATCTCACAAGGTCCCGCGCGATTAACTGGTGCGCAACGCTCGTCGCAATCCCGCTTCGCTCAAAGTCCAGCGTTGTCGTCGCCAGGTACCACCCACGATTCTCGTCCCCCAGCAGCTGGCTGCGCGGGATGCGCACGTCTTCGAAGTACACCTCGTTGAACTCGTGGCTGTTCAGCATGTTCACCAGCGGCCGCACCGTGATGCCCGGCGTCTTCATGTCCATCAAGAAGTAGCTGATGCCCCGATGCTTCGGCGCGTCCGGGTCGGTCCGCGCGATCAGGATGCCCATGTCGGCGTGGTGTGCGCCTGAGGTCCAGATCTTCTGGCCGTTCACCACGTAGTCGTCGCCGTCGCGGATGGCGCGCGTCTGCAGGCTAGCCAGGTCGCTGCCCGCGCCCGGTTCACTGAAGAGCTGGCACCAATGGTGCTCGCCCGAGATGATCTTCGGCAGGTACTTCTCTTTCTGTTCTTCGGTGCCGTAAACCATCATCGTCGGGCCTGCCCAGCCGTGGCCGATGCCGCCCGGCCGCGGCGCTCGCCGCCAGGCGAACTCCTCGCTCAGGATGAACTGGTCCTTCACGCTCAGACCCCCGCCGCCATGCTCCTTCGGCCACGCCGGCGCCCCCCAACCGTGCTCGTTTAACTTCGCCGTCCAGCCCTTCATGAAGCTCATGAACTCTGGCTGCGCCCGCCCTGCGCCGTTGAACAGCCCCCACTCCGTCGGCCGCGATTCGAACTCTTTCGGAAACTCCGCCTCAAGGAATCCGCGCACTTCGTTTCGAAAGGCGCTCTCACGGGTGTCGTCCCGAAATTCCATGGCGGTCTCCTGTTTCGAATCTTCGCAGCGAACGTAGCCGAGCCCGCGGCAAATGGCAAAGCTGGAGGCAACCTGCTCGACCTCTACCGTTCTAAGTTTCACCACCGTCGTCAGACGGACACAACACCTCTGCCTTAGAATCCGCTTCGCCCGTTGGCGCCCAGGAGTTCCCCATGCCTTCACTTCGTGAATATGCCGACCAGATCTGGAACGGCGAAGTCGACACTGTCAACGTCGCCCACCCAATTCGCGGCATGTGGCTCACCGCCGAGGAAGTGGCCGATGGCGTGCTCTACTACAAGGGCATCGCCAGCGCTAACACCCTGGATACTGGCGACGGCCTCGTCATGCTCGATACCGGCGCCACCCAGGATGCCGCGCCCCTCTTCGAGCAGGTGCGCAGGTGGCGCCCCGATGCTCGCCTCGCCAGCGCCGTCTTTTCGCACCACCACGTGGACCACATTTTCGGCGTCGGCCCCTTCGAAGCCGAGGCCCAGGAGAAGGGCTGGGCCCGCCCGCTGGTTTACGGCCACGAGCATCTTGCCCGCAACTTCGACCGCTACAAGAAGACGAACGGCTGGAACACAGCGATCAACGCCCGCCAGTTCGCCATAGCCGCACCCCAATACCGCTTCGCCGATCCCAACCGCTACCCGGATGTCACGTACTCCAGGTCGCTGACCCTCCGCCAGGGTGACCTCACGTTCGAACTGCGCCACACCCGCGGCGAAACCGAGGACGCCACCTGGACATGGGTGCCGGAGAAGAAGATCCTCGCCCCGGGGGACCTGTTCATCTACGCCACGCCGAACGCCGGCAACCCCCAGAAAGTGCAGCGCTACGTCGGCGAATGGGCCGCGGGGTTGCGCGAAATGGCCGCCCTGGGCGCTGAGTTGATGCTCCCCGGGCACGGCTTCCCGATCTTCGGCGGCGCGCGCATCAAGCAAGCACTCACAGACACCGCCGAGTTGCTCGAATCGATCGAAGGCCAGGTACTCGCCCTGATGAACACCGGCGCCTCACTCGATACCGTCCTCCACACCGTCGTCGCGCCCGCGCATCTGCTCGAAAAGCCGTATCTGCGCGTGGTGTACGACCACCCAGAGTTCCTCGTGCGCAATGTCTGGCGCCTCTACGGCGGCTGGCACGATGGCGAGCCCGACAACCTCCTGCCTGCGCCGCGCCTCCAGCAGGCCCGCGAATGGGTGGGCCTCGCCGGTGGCCTCGAAAACGTGCTCAATCGCGCCGCCGCCTTGCGCGCCGAAGGCGACCTCCGCATCGCTTGCCATCTCGTTGAATACGCCGTCATCGCCGAGCCGGGTTCCAAAGCGGCCCACGATCTACGCGCCGAAATCTACGCCGCCCGCGCCGCCCTCGAAACGTCCTCAATGTCGCGCAACATCCTCAACCACGCCGCCCTCTCCAGTCAGCAAGGCAAGCGAGACATCGCGGGCAACTGGTAGCTCGGGGCTCCCGATCAGGCCCGCGCGGCCAGCCCGGTGAGGGCCTCGCCCGTCACGCGGAACGTCGTCCACTCATCCATCGGGACCGCGCCAAGTGCCTTGTAAAACTGGATTGATGGCTCGTTCCAATCCAGCACTGACCACTCGAGCCGTGCGCAGCCTCGCTCTACCGCCAGACGGGCCAGCTCAACGAGCAGCGCTTTGCCGTATCCCTCGCCTCTCAGCTCCGGCCGGACGAACAAGTCTTCGAGCCAGATCCCCGGCTTGCCCGCCCACGTGCTGAAGTTGTGAAAGAACAGCGCAAAGCCAGCACTCTCCCCACGATCGGTCTCCGCAATGATCACCTCCGCATACGGTCGCTCGCCAAAGAGGTGTCGTCGCAGTTCCTCGCGGTCTAACAGCACGGCGTCCGGCTCCTTCTCGTACTCCGCCAGCCCGTGGATCAGTTCGATGATCGTGTCGAGGTCGGCCTCTCCCGCCGGTCGCAACGCCACGAACCTAGCCCCGCACCAACTCGACAAGCGAGACCTGCGCGCCCTCGCGCGCGATGCGCGTCACCATCGAACGCCCGCTCATGCCGGCAGCGTTCAGCGTCTGCAGCATCGCGTCGGCGGCAGCCTGCACGGTTCCCTCTGGACAGATGGCGGCGATCGAGCTGCCGGCGCCGCTCAACCACGCCGCATGCGCGCCGGCCGTCTTGGCTGCACGAAACACGTCGAACATCGGCGGAAAGAGGCTGGCACGCTGCCGTTGATGGATCCGGTCGTCGGTCGCGGCGTCCAGCAAGTCCATCCGGTTCGCGGCCATCGCCGCCACGAAAAGCGCCGCCCTGCCAGTGTTGTGTACCGCGTCCGCCTTCGAGTAACTGTCGGGCAGGACCTTGCGCGCCTCCTTCGTCGCCATCGAGTGGTCCGGGATGAGGATCGCCATGCGCGCCCCCGCAGGGTAAGCGCAAGCCGCGCGCAGGTAGTGACCGTTCGCTTCCACGCACACCTGCATCCCGCCGAAAAGCGCTGGGCAGGCGTTGTCTCCGTGCCCTTCCAACTCGCTCGCTACGTCCAGGCAGTCACCTTCCGTCAGCGGGTTCCCTTCGAATTCGTTGGTGGCAATCACCCCCGCCACGCGCGCCACCGCGCTCGCGCCGAGCCCTCGTCCCAGCGGGATGGTCGTGTTGTAGCGCACCCGCACGCCCGGCGGGCACGGCTTGCCAAGCTTGACGTACGTCTGCCGGATCGCGGTCAGCACCATTTTTTCGCCCACGTCTTCGGTTGGCATCTGCTCGCGGTCAGTAAACGTCACGGTGATCGAAGCGTAGAGGTCCAGCGCCAGCCCCAGACAATCAAAACCCGCGCCGAGGTTGGCGCTGGTGGCGGGCACGCGGAGGGTGATTGCGGTTGGTTCCATCGGTGAAAAAGAGGGCCTCGGCCTGAAGCAACGATCATAGACCACGGCCCACTTACGGTCGGGTCAAGGCGGCGCTCTAAGCCTGGAGGACGATGCCCCGCGCGATCAGATCCGTCACGCGCTCTTCGCTGAACCCGAAATCGCGCAACACCTCTGCTGAATGCTCGCCAAGCACCGGCGACCTCCGCACGAACTCGCCGCCCGCGTTCGCAAAGTGAGCGAACGCATGCGGCCCTGTGACCGGCCCAAACTGCGGGTGGTCGTATGTATCGAAGCAGTCGTTCTCCTCGGCGAACGCATCGCTGAACCACTCGATCGGCCGCAGGGCCGGCGCCGCCGGCACCGACCGCGCCAGCAGCCGGTCGATCGCTTCGTCGCGCGTCATTGTCTTCAATGCGTCGGCAATCTGCGTCGCCAGCGTCCCCTCTACAGGCTCGTGTGTGGCCCTCTCAGCGATGATCCGTCCAGCCCACTCGGGGTGCCCAAGCGCCACGCACAGCTGCGGAAACTGTTCGGGCTGCGTACAGGAGATAGCGATCCATCCGTCCCCGCACTCGAAGAACCGGTTGATCGCGCTGTTCCCCAGCCGGTCGCGCGCCCCCGGCGGGTTGGCTGCCCGACCTTCGTACCACGTCAGCTCGCCCGACTGGCAGAGAATACTCTGATTCGCCAGGCAGGTGACCACGTCCTGGCCCAGCCCGGTGCGCTCCCGCGCGTGCAGCGCCGCCACAATCCCGAACGCGGCCATCATCGCGCTCGCGCTGTCGTTCACTGCCACTGTGTAGAAGACAGGCTCTTCGCCCTCGCCGCCTTGGGCTGCCATCATCCCGCTGCGCGCCTGGAGGAGTGGGTCGAAGCCCGGGTCGGCGGCCAACGGCCCCTCCGGCCCGTATCCCGTCACCGAGCAGCTGATGATCCGCGGGTTCACCTGGCGCAACGCTTCGTAGTCGATCCCCAGCCGCTCGCGCACGCCGATGCGATAGTTGTCCAGCACCACATCCGAGACGCGCACCAGTTCGAAAAACGCCGCCTTGCCGTCCTCCGTCTTCAGGTCGATCGCCAGCCCGCGCTTCCCCCGGTTGTGGCCCACGAATTGCAGGCCAGCGATGCGAAATGGGTCGCCGTCCAGTGGTTCGACCTTCACGACATCGGCGCCGTAACTCGCCAGGATGGTGGGCGCGAACGTCCCGGCGATGAACGCCCCAAGGTCCAAGATTCGCACCCCGGCCAATGGCCCTTCGCCCTGTGATTCAGCGGGGTAGGAAGGTAACAGCGGCGAATGCGGCGCCAACTCTTCGATGGTGGTGTCCTCCATTAGCCGCAACACGGCGCCGGGGGTAGTGCTCAGCTTTACTGGGACGCCGGGCAGTTCCACGCGGCCTAGCTTCGGATGCTGCATTTCGATCCGCATGTTGTTGGCCGAAATCGTCTCGCTGCGGAACCACGATTCGCGCTCGCCGACCGGCCCGCTCGGCACCCCCGCCGCCCTGAACATATCAAGCCACTCGGCCCGCGGCAGGTCGGCGAAGCGCTTGTCCAACCATTCAATCGCCACCTGGTCGTTCGGCGGCAGCAGTAGCTTCGTGTATTCGCCGTCAACCCCATCGAGCATGATCAGGTCCATCAGCCCCATCACATCGATCGCCCGGAAGAAGAACGCGGGCGTCAGTGTCCCCAAAAACAGCCACTCGCCGTCCGAACACTGGTAGAGCCGGTAGTTCACCAGTCCGCCGCGAGCCCCGCGCCTCGCCGGCGTCATCACCTCGCCAAAGCGCGTCTGTGTGCCACTGGTCACCGCCGCCACCGCGTTCAAGCCGCTCACTACCACCGCTTCGCCGCGCCCCGTCCGCGCCCGGTTGACCAGCGCGCTGCCAATGGCGCCCGCCGCGTCCATCGCCTGCGAGTACGCCAGTTGCGGCGTCTCCAGGCTGATGGGACGGTCTTCGTAGCTCATCTGTTGGCTGGCCACCGCGCTGATCGCTGTCAGGAGCATGGGGTCCGCCGCTAGCTGGCTCCAGCGCCCCTTCGTGCCGTACGGCGGCAGCCACGCGTGCACCAGCGAGGGGTTCGTCGCCAAAACCGTGGTTGCGTCCAGGCCCAGCCGTTCAAGTTCACCCGGAGACGAATCGAAGATCGCGACGTCTGCCGAGCGCAACAGCTCGCGCGCCGCCTTGAGCCCCTCAAACTTGCCGAGATCCACCTTCACACGCCGCTTGTTGCGGTTCCAGCAGAGGTATCCCGGGTGCGCCGCCATGCGGTCCCCGGCGGGCCCTTCGATCTTGATTACGTCTGCGCCGAAGTCACCCATCAGCATCGCCGCCATCGGCCCGGAGATGCCCTGCGAGAAATCGAGGACGCGGAGCCCTTCGTACGCTGTCACGGCGAGAGTCTAGCGCGCGGACCGCGCCTCGCAAAATTAGCGGAAATGCGAAACCACTTCGTTTACAAAGCGGTCCATCACTTCGATCTTCTTGTCCGGGTCCCCGCCAAGGTTGAAGTCTGGGATAACCACCTCGTCCACTCCCGCGTCGACGTACTCCTGGATCACGCCGCGCACCTCGCTCGCCGAACCGGCGATGACCGGACGCCCGCTGCCCCGCATCCGCTCGACCACGGCCGTATCGTCGCTCAGCACCAACAGCGCGTTCGCCCCGCGCTGAATCTCCTTGGGGTTACGGCCGATGTTTCGGCAGTGCTCATCGAGGATGACCTGCTTGTCTTTCAGCAGTTGTGGCGTGCCCCACACATTCCAGTCGGTGGCGTAGGTGGCAGCGATGCGCATCGTTTGTTTCTCGCCCCCTCCCCCGATGAGCAGCGGCAGCGGGCGCTGGATCGGCTTCGGCGCCAGCGGAGCATCCGTCAACTGGTAGTAGCGGCCTTCGAACGTCGTCTTCTCGTTCGCAAGCAGTCCGGTGACCACCTGGCAGGCCTCTTCGAACCGCCGCATGCGCCCGCCCAGTGTGTAGAACGGGATGCCGTACGCCGTGTGTTCGTTCTCCTGCCAGCCAGCACCCAGCCCGAGTACGCACCGTCCGCCGCTGATGTTGTCCACGTTCGCCGCCATCTTCGCCAGCACCGCGGGGTGACGATACGTGTTGCCTGTGACCAACGCTCCAAGGCGCACCCGCGGCACCAGGGCAGCCAGCGCAGCCAGCGTGGTCCAGCATTCCGACGTTGGGCCCGATGTGTCCGCGGCGTTGGGCATGAAATGATCGGCGTAGTAGACGCCGTCCCAGCCGGTCTTTTCGGCATGCGTTGCAAGGCGCAGGGTATCGGCCCACCCATTATTCGGTCCCGGCCAAAATACGAATCTCATAGAAGTTGCTCCAAGAGTAATGGCCCGATTCTACGGCGCTCGCCGCCAGAACGGTGAGTGTCCGGTAAGTGCGCGCTTTGCGATGGTTTGCGCCTTGTTGGGGCGTCGCCCACCGTGAGAGTAATGCGCGCTGGACGAGGTTGGATCTGGGGGCTGGCCGCCGTCGCCTCCCTATCCGCCCTGGCCTGCGGGGGCGGCAGCAGCGATGACGGCGGCGCGGTCGTCACCCTTGTCACCCCTGCAGGGACGAAGGCCGGCATGGCCTCAGCAGTTGCTTCTCGCACCCCCATCCCTGCCCCCGAGCTTTTGCTCAGCGCAACCGAGATCTACCAATCAGGCGCTACCCTGGCCTCCGTAACGGGCGAAATCAGTTCTGGCACGGTTATCTTTTTGGGCCGCACCTTCCCGCTCACCAAGGGCAGCCAGAGCATGTACGCCTTCGTCCCTACCGATACCGACGACGCGCCCGGACCCCATGCCATTCGCGTCGATTTCGTTCAGTCCAACGGCACCAAGGGCACGCTCAATGACACCATCACTGTCCTCAAAACCGCTTGGGCCGTGGATTCTCTCACCTTCACCGAAAACCAGACCGAAACGCTGCTCGATCCAAAAGTGATCGCGGCCGAACTTACGACCCTCAAGGCGGTTTACACCAAAATCACCGCCGAAAAGCTCTGGACCGGCGGCTGGCAGATCCCCGTGGACGGGTCAATCACCGCTCGCTACGGCGAACAGCGTTCGATCAACGGTTCCGCCCCGTCAGGCCATCACGGTGGAACGGATATCGGGGTGACGGTGGGCACTCCAGTGCACGCCACCAACCGCGGCCGCGTGGTGCTCGCCCGCCTCATGCAGGTGCGCGGCAATCTCGTGATTCTCGACCATGGCGGCGGCCTCTTCTCCGCCTACGCGCACATGAGCGCCATCAACGTCGCAGACGGCCAGATGGTCGAAGCCGGCGAGGTCATCGGTAGTTCCGGCAACACCGGCCTGTCCACCGGCGCGCATCTCCACTGGGAGATGTCCTCCAACGGCGTCCTCCTGGACGCCCTCCGCTTCACTGACGGATCGAACGGCTTTTAGGCGCTACGCCTGTGTCCGCGCGGCAACTGGCGTGGTACGATCGCTCCACACGTTGAAGGACTCAGACGATGGCTGAAACCCAAGGTTCCGGAAATGAAAATGATCAGGACGCTGCGATGGACAGGCTCGCCGAAATGGAGCGCGCCGAAAAAGAAAAGGCCGAGGCGATAAAGCAAGCCGCCGCCGCGGAACCTCCGGCTGAGAAGCCAACCGAGGCCCCAGTCGATGCCCCACCGCCCGCGCCGCAGACGTACGTCGTCCAGGCCGGCGATTCCCTCAGTTCAATCTCCGAGAAGATCTACGGCGATGCCAAATACTGGGACACTATCCTCTTCCACAACAAAGAGAAGATCAGCGACCCAAACATGATCTATCCCGGCCAAGAACTTATGATCCCTTAGCACCAATCGCATCCCAGGGAACGGACCGAGGGTCAGGCAACAATGCCTGACCCTCGTCTTTTGTCCTTGACTGAGAGCGATTACCGCCCGAAAAGCTTGCCGATCGACTCTGTGACCGTCTGCATCGGGTCCTCTCCCAGGAACGACGTCAGCTTCTCGGGATTCTCCTTGATGAAGTTCATGATCGTATCCACCACCTTGGAGGCTTTCGACTCATCGAGCCCAAACTTCTCCCCGAGGAGCGCGATCAGCTAATCCTCGATTGCCACTAATGGGTAACGGCCTGCGGAAGGGTCTTCGCTTCAGCGACCCACTTCTCGACCTCCGAGGCACTTGGTGTACGGCGGACGATCTTCTTGGCTGTGTTCAGCTCTTCCATCTTCGCAAACAGGTTCTCGGGCTTGCGAGTGGCGAGTTCCTTCACCGTGTCAACGCCGGCGGCTTCGAGCAGGTCAGAGAACTCCGAGCCGACGCCCTTGATACGCATCAGATCGGCGCGGTTGACCCATTCGAGCAGTTTCCCCGCATCAATGCCAGATTTTTCGGCCAAGGCTTTGCGGCCAGCCGCCGAACCGCCGGTTTTAAGGAGCGCTTCGACTGTCTTCACGTCGGCCGCAACGAGCTTCGCACCGAACGCCGGTCCAATGCCCTCAATCTCTTCGATTCCTGCCACGTCTGTTCCTCTTTCTCGTCGCCCCAGATCTGCTGTTCGGCGGCGATGCGGCGATGGTAGTCGCTCAGTTCACCACCGTACAGAGCCGAAGACAGCCTGTTCCAACCCGCTCCACTCGCCTACCGACCTAATACACCCACAACAAGTCGTATCGGATAAGCGCCACATCCGTCTTTGCAGGCTTTATCAATCGCTCTTCGAAACGCGTCGGATCGACCGTTCCCAGGGTTTCGAGCTGCGATTCAATCGCCTTGATCTCCGTCTCTAACTGGTCCGCCCGTGCCTGCGACGTGTTCTCCATGCGATTCTTGGTTAGCACCCCGCCTGCCCCCGTCACCGTCCGCTTCTTGCCCGTTAAAATCGAAAGGTTCGAAAGGATCGCCATGAAGAGTGATGTCCACTTTTCGAACTTTCGGCTCTTCACTTCAGACTCCTTCGAGCTGAGCTGGAGCTTCTTCTGGTCCAGCCGGTTCTGTAGCGTGAGTCGCTTCTTGGAATCTCCTGAATCGGCTTGCACGCGTAGCGCGAATGCCCCGGCCTCTTCCCCAGGGCGCGAAAGAGTCTTCGTCGCATCGTCGTACAACAAGTTCAATGCCAGCCGATCATCCAGCCGATCCTTGATCGCGCGTTCGAGCGCCCTGGCGTCTTTCTGAAGAAACTGGGGAAGCGAAGCGTATTGGACGCCGCCCGCTGGTGCAGTATCGCCGAACGTCGATTCGTCCGCTTTCAATGGCTCTGCCTCCAGCGCCTCCATCGCCGTCACCCCGTCTGGCAGCGGGAATGCGAGTTGTTGGATCGTCTCCTCCGAAGTCACTCCGCCAGCCTTGTACCGCACCGCGGCCTTCACGAAGACGTACGGGTTCGCTACCTGCCCTCCGAAACGTCCCCAATAGCGCGATTGCATGCCTGGTACCGAGGGATTCATTGCCATCGCTGGCGTCGCCGCTGTGGCCGATGCCGGGGGCGTTCGCTCCGGCGAAGCCAACGGCAAATCCGCCTTCATATCGAACGCCTCGGCCAGCTGTGCCACTTCGTCCTTCGTCATCGGCCCACGCAGGTAGGACATCGCCCAGCGTGTATTCACCAGCGCCGGCGCCTTGCGATGAATGTCATGCACTAGAAAGACGCGCTTCTGCACCCCGGCGATCAACTCGTTGAACTTCAAACCCAGGCCCGAATCCGCCAACGCCGCTTCGATTCCATCTCGGACCCGCGCCTGGTCCTGGGTCGTCTGCAGCCGCCCAATGGCCCAAAAGCCCATGTTCGCCAATCCCTTGTAGTCCAGGTCCACCGGGTTCTGCGTGGCAAGCAGCACCCCCACGCCAAACGCCCGCGCCTGCTTCAGCAACGTCAACAGCGGCTTCTTGGTCGGCGGGTTCGCCGTCGGCGGGAAGTACCCGAAGATTTCGTCCATGTAGACCAGGCAGCGCAGTTCACCCGTTCCCGGCTGCCGTCGCATCCAGCTCTTAATCCGGTTCAGGATCAGCGCCGTCACGAAGATTCTCTGGTCGTCCTCCAGGTGGGCCGTGTAGATGATCGTCAGGCGCGGCTTGCCGTCTTTGCCCCGGATCCAGCTGTCAATGTCCACCGGTACGCCCTGCCGCCACGCAGCGAAGGGTGGCGAGGCCATTAGGCCGTTTAGCGCCAGTTGAAGCTTCTGCCGGTCGCTCGCCGGATACACGGTGTCCAGCGGCAACGCGCCCATCTGCGCGATGGGCGGCGTCATCACCTGCGATACCAGCGTCGAAAGGGTCAGCGATTGCGATTGCATCCAGGCATTTTCGACAAGCGCGAAGATCAACATGTACTCGCGCGAACGTACCGGGTCGACGTCGATGTGCAGCAGGCCAAGCAGCGCCGTGACCACGGCGTCCACCTGATCGCGCCGGTCTTCGTCGTCATCGAGCACCGCCTTCGAAGGCGGGTCGAGCGAATCGATCAGGTTGAGCGGGATGCCCGCGGAGGAGCCAGGCGTGATGATCCGGCAGTCGTGGCCCGCCGCGTAGTTCGCCACATCCGCCTGCGAGATCCCCCAATCCGCCAGCCCCTTTGTCCATGATTCCGCCGCCTCGCTCGCCGCCTGCTCGGCCGTCTTCCCATCGCGTTCCGAGGCCACCGTGTCTACCCACGGCCGGAACTGTTCCGGCGCCAGCCTGTCGAACGCTAGCGCGAGGTTCGTCAGGTCGCCTTTGGGGTCAATCGCGATCACCGGTACGCCCGTCCGCAAACACTCTTCGATGATCACCGAAGAGAAACCCGTCTTGCCCGATCCCGTCATGCCCACGATCAGCCCATGCGTCGTAAAGTCCTCGGAATCGAGGTCGAACTGCTCGCCCAACCCTTTCGTCGCGGGGTCAAAAACTTTGCCGAGGTAGAGCTTTCCGGACATGGTTTACTCCTGGCGGGGCGAACGCCGCCGCGGCGCTTAGGGTACCGCGCACCTCTCCCGCGCGGCCAGCAACGAGTCGGGCAGTCCACCCTCGGCGAGCGCGTTACCATGTGCTGGATTTGAGCGCCCACCGATGACCTCGCGCCTGAAGACCTATCTGCCCATCGCCGTCCTGGCTGTGCTGCTCATCGGCGCCTATCTCTACGCCAACTATTGGCGTGATAGCGGACCGGGCAACGCGAAAGCCGATGCCGCAGCACAGGCCACAGCGATCGCCGCTATGACTGGCACTCCAGGCCGCACCGCAACGGCCAGGCCTCCAGCCACTCGTACGGCGCAGGCGGCTTCCACCGCCGCCCGCCATGACCTTCAGCCGGACGAAGATGCCGGGGGGCACACGCTCTCCCGCCACGTCGCCAAGAGTGACGACGACCTCAGAACGCGCCTACAGCGCGAGCCCGATATCTCCGCTGCATCCACGTATACAGACCGCGCGGCCGCCGAAATCTCGGTCGCCGCCGCCCTCACGAAAGGCAAGCAGCAGATTTCTACCTGGGAGAAAGGCGCTTCCAAACAGAATCTCGTGCTCCGCGTGGCCATGCCCAGCACCATCGGCCGCAGTCTCAAGCGCGGCGAAACCGAAGTGAAAGCTGTCAAGTCCGCGGTGGTGGTTCTCGCGAAATCTGGCGCCGATTGGTTCGTCCTCACCAGCTACCCGGAGGACCGCTGATGCCCGCTCGCGGCCTGCCAACCGCCAGATCCTACCCGGCGCTCGCCCGTTTCCTCGATGGTTATCTCCACCAGGATTTCAAGCTCGAGCACCGCACCGCCCGCGCCGCTACGACAGCGTTCATTCGCGACGCAACCGACCGCGAAGTGGCCCGCGTGGCCAACGAGTTTGAACGCTTTATGGCCGCCATCGCCTCGCGTCCGTGGGACGAGCGGCGAGACGCTCTTGCACGAATTGGCGGCGCCTGGCGCCCGGCCACGGTCGCCGAACTCGGCGCCATCCAAGCCGCGCTACGGGCAGCGGCCGACCGCTCGTAAGCCCGTCTGCTACCGCTGGATCGAACCCACCAGTGGCCTCTCCGCCAGCGAAACCCGGATCCCTTCGGCCCATTCGCCCAATTGAACTGCGCATCGGCCCAACTCCTCGATAGATCCGATGTCAGCCTCCGTTGTGTGGCGACGCCGGACTACGGCCAAACGGGACTGATCGCCGCGACCACGCGGCCACCCGCGAAACGCAGTTCAGTTCACGTTTTTCTCTTTGCCTTCCCAATACGGCTTCCGAAGCTCTGTTTTTAGGATCTTGCCTGCGCCGCTCTTTGGCAGTGCCGTATCCTGGAAGACCACGGACTTCGGGCACTTGTAGCCCGCGATCAGCGTCCGGCAGTGCGCGATGATCTCCGCCTCCGTCGGCTCCGCGCCCTCCCGCGGCACGACGATCGCCAGCACGGCCTCGCCCCACTGCGCATCTGGCACGCCGATTACCGTCGCTTCGAGCACCGAGGGATGCTCGTAAATCGCGTTCTCCACTTCGCTGCAGTACACATTTTCGCCGCCGCTGATGATCATGTCCTTCGCCCGGTCGACAATGAAGATGAAGTTCTCCTTGTCGATCGTGGCCACATCGCCGGTATGCATGTAGCCGCCGCGCAGCGCGGCCGCGGTCTCTTCCGGCCGCTTCCAGTATCCATTCATCACGTTCGGCCCGCGCGCGATAATCTCTCCGAACTCGCCCGGCCTGATGTCCGCGCCGGTCTTCTGGTCGACCACTCGAACCTCGACGCCCGGGATCTCGCGGCCGCAGCTGGCCAGGCGCCGAACCTGCTCGTCGGTGCCCTCATAGTGCGTCCATTCGAGCTTCATGGCGGTTAACAGAGGCGCGGTCTCGGTCATCCCGTACGCCTGGCAGAGCTTTGGCCCAAACACTTCAACCGCTGCCTTGACACGGTCCACCGGCATCGGCGAGGCGCCGTAAAGGAGCAGATCGAGACTGCTGCAGTCGTAGTTCTTCACGCCCGGGAAGTTGACGAGAAAGTTGATCATCGTCGGAACCATGATCGTTTTGGTCACCTTGTTCTGTTCGATCGCCTCAAGCGCGGCCTGAGGAGCGAATCCAGGGATGAAGACGTGGGTGGCGCCAACCATCGTCACCGCGTAACAGGCCCAGGCGTCCGCGAGGTGGAACATCGGCGCAACGTGCAGCCAGGTGTCGGCCTCCGTCAGGCCCATGTTCAGGATCGCGTGCTCAGCATTCGAAACGACTGCCCGCTGGCTCAGCATCACGCCCTTCGGCAAGCCCGTTGTCCCGCCCGTGTAACAGAGGTTGAGCATGTCCCCCTCGGACCACTCGCGCACAGAATGGTCCAGTGGGGCGTTGTTCGCGATCAGCTCTTCGTAGTCAATCCCACCATCCACCGCGCTCCCAAGCGTGATCACATGCTTCAGATCCGGGACGCCGGCCTTGAAAGCGTTGTAGGCGTCCACAAACTCCGGCCCAAGGATCAGCGCCTTCACTTCGCCGTCGTTCAGGATGAACTCGAATTCGTGCGCCGCCAGGCGCGTGTTTAACGGCGAAAGCGGCATCCCTGCGATATCCGTCACAAAATACGTTTCAAAGTAGCGGTGCGAGTTGTTCGCCAAGATCGCGATGTTGTCGCCCGGCTGTAGCCCGAGGCTCAGCAGTCCGGCCGCCAGCCGATGAATCCGCTCCGAACTCTGGTGGTACGTGTAACTCACCGCCCCGTCTTTGGTCGCAACCTTGTCGCCGTAAATCTTGACGGCGTGGCTCAGGACATCCCGCAGCAGCATAACTACCCCCGTGAAGTGCGTGTTGGTGATTCGATTCTACACGCGCGCGCCGAGGCGAGCAGACGTGTGCCGTCCCGGGCACCTCCACGCGCCGCCCGCCGCTTTGCTACGCTGATCGCCGATGATCTATCTGGACCACGCCGCAACATCGCCGCTAAAGCCCGAGGCGCTAGAAGCGATGCTCCCCTACCTCCAGGGACGCTTTGGCAACCCCAGTGGCCTCTACGCAGTTGGCCGCGAAGCGCAAGACGCCGTGGACGCCGCCCGCGCCCAGGTCGCGGAGTGTCTGAACGCCCGGCCCTCCGAGGTGCTCTTTACGAGTGGCGGCACGGAAAGCATTAACTCCGCCATGCTCGGCATCGCCTACGCCCTACGCCGGGCGGGCGCCGGAAATCACGTTGTCACCACCGCCGTGGAACATCACGCGGGCCTGCACGTTGCGCAGCACCTCGAAGAGCTCGGCTTCGAAGTCACCACCATCGGCTGCGATTCCAGCGGGCGCGTCCAGCTCGACGAATTCCGCGATGCCCTGCGCCCCGAGACCGTCCTCGCAAGCGTCATGTTCGCCAACAACGAGGTCGGCACCGTCCAGCCGATCGCCGGAATCGCCGGCGTGATCCGCGAATACAGCACAGGCCGCGACCATCGCATCGCCCTCCACACAGACGCTGTGCAGGCCCCCGAATGGTTCAACCTGGACGTCGCCGCCTTGGGTGTAGACGCGCTCAGCCTCTCCTCCCACAAGTTTGGCGGTCCAAAAGGCACCGGTGTCCTCTATCTGCGCCGCGCAACTCCCTTCCAGCCGCTGCTCCACGGCGGCGGCCAGGAGATGCAGAAGCGCGCCGGCACCGAGAACGTCGCCGGCATCGTTGGTACGGCCGCCGCCATCGGCCTCGCCTCTGAAAATGTGGTTGAGCGCTCCTCCGGCGTCCGCGCCCTCCGCGAACGTCTGCGCGAAGGCATCCTGGTCAACGTTCCCCGCGCCGAGCTCAACGGCTGCCAGACTGATTGCCTGCCCAACAACCTCAACGTCTCCTTCGATGGCATCGAAAGCGATTCGCTCGTCGCCCGCCTGGACGCTCGCGGCATCGCTGTCAGTTCCGGCAGCGCCTGTTCGAACTCTACGTGGGAGCCCTCCCACGTCCTCATGGCCATGGGCGTGCCGATTCGCCGCGCCGTCGCCAGCATCCGCTTCTCCCTCGGCGAAACCACCACCGCCGAGGAAATCGACCAGGTGCTTAGCGTCCTACCCGAAGAAGTGTCCGCCGAGGTGGAGCGCGTGGAGCAGGGCGTCTCCGCTTAGCCAGCCCCCATCAGCACGCCTGCCTGCCGCAACTCCTCGAGCGCCTCGTCCACAAACGCTCCGGGCTGCTCTTCCACCGGTAAGTCCGCCCCCTCAATAGTCACCTTGCCCGAGGCGAGCGCCGTCGCGACCAACGCCACAAGGTCTGCCCGGCTGTTCGTCCCGTCGAGGTGCGGTAGGACAAAAAGCGCCATCGACGTTGCTCTGAAGCTTTCGTGCCGCAGGCTCGTGGCCGTCTCGTCCGCCATTGCCGTTAGCCGGGTGTACGCCGATGCGCGCGGCTTCTCCGGCACCTCGCTTGCAATACTCGGCGGCTCGAATGTTGCGTCCACCACCTCGGCGCTCAGGCACCGCAAAAGCGTGTCCCCCAGCCGCCGCGCATCGATCGCTTCCTCGGCCGCAGGCTCGCCCGCGTTGGCCAACTGTGATCGCACTTCGGCCAGCAGTGCCTCGAACGGGATCCAGCGCGGCGCCTGCTCCAGCAGATAGCCCAGGGCGATGAAGCTCAACGTCGAATTCATCGTGATCACCGCCCCGCCACGGTGAGAGCGCAGCTTCGGCACGTTCGGATCGTAGGCCGCATCGTCGTCCCGCACGGGGTTCGCGACGGAGGTGAACGCCAGTGGGTACATCGATTCGCCGCTCAAGTCCCGCGTGATTCTCTGCTCCTGCCGGCAAAGCAAGGTGTTTCGGAAGGTCCGGTTAGTGAAGAAGTCCTTGTACTGCTCCATCGCCGTGAAATCGTGAGCAATCGCGGAAAGCTGCTCGATCACCTCTGGAGGCAGCACGCCGCCGCTCATCGTGGAGAGTCGCACATCCCCGAGAAAGCTCAGCCCGTGGGCGGCCGCCCGCGAAACGAATTCGTGCAAGTAGCAGGGTTCGTTCACGCCCTCCAGGTGCTCATGTACGAAGTAGTGTCGCGCCCGGCCGCTGAGCAGCTTCATCTCGCGCTCCAACACTTCGCTGTACAGCTTGTACTCCGGGTATTTCTCGCCCATTCCGGCGGTCGCTTCCTTGGCGAACTGCAGCAGCGCCAGCGAACTGTCGATTCGCTCATCGGTCGTCCCCAACCGTTGCGCGTGGTACACGAACATGTCGCGCGCCAACCCGCGAAGGTGCCAGCCGGGGTAGGTGTTGTAACTCACCGCCGCAATCCCATTCGGCGCCAGGTGGTCCGAGCAGATGCGCAAAATCTTCTCGCGCACCTTTGCCGGTACCCACGAATAAACCCCGTAGCAGATGATGTAGTCGAACTCCCCGAAGTCCGCGCCTACATCAAGGATGCTCAGCTCCTCGAAACGCACGTTCTTCAGGCCCAACTGGCGCGCCCGCGAGCGTGCCATCCCAATCTGTACGCCCGAAAGGTCGATCCCCACGAAGTCGCTCTGCGGCAGCATCTCGGCCATCGGCAGCAGGTTCCCGCCTGTCGAGCAGCCAAGCTCCAACACCCGGCAACGCGAAGGCAGCGCCGGCTCCAAGCCAAACAGCATGGCGATTACCGCCAAGTTCGAGGGGTGCGTCTCACTCAGGGCAGCGCCGGGGTACGGCACTTCGTCGTAGCTGATCGGTTCGGAAACTGGCGGCATCCGTCCGATTCTCGCCTACCCTCGCGGTTCGCGCAGAATTGGTCCCGCCCAAGCTAGCGCCGCAGGCCGCTCAAGTCCGCCACAAACACGCTCGGACCGCTTCGTTCGTTCGAACCGCCCGCCCGCTCGATCGTCACCACCGCGCTCTCGTAGCTCTTCAGGCCCTGCGGGACCCTCGTTTCGTACCGCGCGAACCCCGTCGAATCCGGAGCAAAGACGCCCAGGCTGTAGAACTTGCCGCCGCTGTTCGCCCACAGTTGGTAGGTCTCCCCGGTCGGCCGCTGGGGCAGGTCGCTGGCTACGAACCACACGCGTTTCTGGTCTTCGTCCCACACCAACCGCCCAATAGAAGTTGCCGCTTCATCCTTAGTGAACACGTCCGCCACATCGCTCTTCGGCGACATCAACGCCAGCAGCAGGTCGCGGTCGTCCGCTGCCGCCCGCTTCAACTGGTCGGAGCTCCGCTCAGCCTCGGTCAACCCCCGAGTCAAGGCTGCAATCTCCACCTTCTGCGAAAGCGCGTCGTCGATCTGCGTCTGCAGGTGATCGTTCTTGTCGCGAAGGTCGTCCATCTGCCCCCGCACCGAGAGCATGCCGGTGAACGCGGCGATCGCCACGAACACCGCGGCAACCCCGGCTGCTGCCTGCGCAAGCAACACGGCGCGCCGCAACGGGCTCGCCCGTTCCAGCCCAGCCGAGCGCATAACGCGTTGCCTCAGCCGTTTCGGCGCCCGCCGTTGTGGCGTTGCCAGCGCGAAGGCCGCCGCCACCCGCTCGGCGTCTCGCACGGTCTCGCGGCACGTGTCGCACTCCGCCAGGTGCAGCGCTACCGTCCGCGCCAACTCGGAATCGAGTGAACCGATGGCGTATTCGTCCGCCTGTTCCTGGGTGAGGTGGTCCGTCATTGCTGCGCTCTAGGCCTCGCGCTCAATCGCCCGGCGCAATTTCTGCATGCCGAGCCGGATTCGCGTCTTCACCGTACCCAACGGCTCATGCAACACCGTCGCGATCTCCTGCTGCGTCAACCCGTTGAAGTAGGCCAGTTGCAGCGCCCGCTTCTGTTCGAGCGGCAGTTCGGCCAGTGCCTTGCGCACCACCACCTGGTCTTCGTGCAGTTCCGCTGAACGCGGAGGGTCTTCGCACTCCGTGGAGAACAGCGGCGTCGCACCTTCGTCCGGTTCACCAAGCGACCCACCCTCGCGCCGCCGCCGCCTGGTGCGCGCCCGCAGTTCATCCACCGCCCGGTTGCGCGTCACGCTCATCAGCCACGAGAGGAATCGTCCCCGTTCGGCGATGAACGTCTCCGGCCGCCGCCACAGGCGCACGAAAACATCCTGCGAAGCGTCTTCCGCCAGTTGCGAATCAGCCAATACACGGACGGATGCGGAATAGACGAGGTCTACGTAGCGGTCGTAAAGCACCGCAAATGCGAGTTCGTCCCGTGAGACGGTGATTGCAACCATGAGTGCTTCATCCGGCCAGTCGATACGGGCCGTGATCCCTGCGTCCAAAGATGGCGCAAACGAATCGACCCTGCTGATGCTACGTATACCGGTTGAATCCGGATGGCCTTCTGTCATAGGTCGCCTGAATGCTGATCATACACCGCACCCCCATAAGCGCCGAAAACCTTTACCCGGCCGTTTGACCGTTTACCAGCGATTGCCGCCCGATGGCTAACACTAAAGTCATACCCCTACGGAGTTACCCAACATGGTCTCGCTCACTCGCCCCGCGGCCGCCAGCATCGCGGCCCTCACTCTCCTGATTGGGGCCGCCTGCACTTCGAACAGCTCCACCACTCCCAACACCGCCAACGATACCGGCGTCAACAACACCAGCATCACTCAGGCCACGCCCACCGTTTCCAACCAGGTGAAAAAGAGCACCAACGAGCTCTCCACCCAAGATCTCGTGAAGCTCGCGGAGCCCTCCGTCGTGCGCATCGCCACCAACAGCGGCGTCGGAACTGGGTTCATAGTCGATGCCGCAGGCTACATCGTCACCAACAACCACGTTGTTCAAAGTTCCTCCGGCCGCAACGTGGCAAGCGTCCAGGTAACTACGAGCGATGGCGGCAGCTTCACCGGAAAGGTCGTCGGCACAGACCCTCGCTCCGATCTTGCCCTTGTGAAAATCGAAGCCTCTGGCCTCACAGCCCTCAAGATTGGCAACCTCGATGACGTCCAGGTCGGCCAAGATGTCGTCGCTATCGGCTACGCACTGGACCTCAAGGGCGGCGAAGGCCCGTCCTACTCCGTCACCCGCGGCATCATCAGCGCCAAGAACCGTGCCATCAGCGAAAGTCAGTTTGGCCTCCTCGGTTCGGTTCAGACGGACGCCGCCATCAACCACGGCAACAGCGGCGGCCCGCTCCTCAACCTCTTCGGCGAAGTGGTGGGCGTGAACACCGCCATCGCTCCTGACCCCACCACCGGCGAGGTGGCCCCCGGCATCGGCTTCGCCGTTGGCGCCGACACCGTTAAGGCTGTATTCGAACAACTCAAAGCCACCGGCAAAGTCAACCGCGGCCTCCTCGGAATCCAGAACTTTGACGCCCTCCGCCCGGCCAAGGCCAAGGAGCTAAAACTTCCCGACGGCGCTTCCGGCGTCCTCATCGGGACCGACGGCGTCGCCGTGGGCGGCCCCGCGGACAAAGCCGGCATCCGCGTCGGCGATGTCATCTCCAAGATCGGCGACTTCCAGATTCGCAACGAGGCCGACCTCGCGGTCGCCATGATTCGCACCGCCCCCGGCCAAAAGGTCACCGTCGAGTACTACCGCGACGCCAAAAAGTTGACGACCGATGTCACCCTGGCCACGCCCACGAGCTAGCCCTTCACTGATGCGGTAGCCCCTCTCCGGCCAGCGGCCTCCCAGCAATGTGAGGCCGTTTGGCCGTCCGCCCTTAGCGCCGTACGCTCGCCCGGTGCCCTCGCTTCGCATCGTCTCGCTCGTTCCCAGCCTCACTGAACTGGTCTTCTCTCTGGGTCACGGCGACGCCCTCGTTGGCCGCACGCGCTTCTGCACTGAGCCTGGCGGGCAAGTGGACTCTGTTGCCATCGTCGGCGGCACAAAAAACCCGCACATCGATGGCCTCATCGCGCTGGCCCCCAACCTCGTGCTCGCGAACAAGGAAGAGAACCGCCGAGAAGACATTGATGCCCTTCGTGCCGCCGGCCTCAACGTCCTTGTCACCGACCCCAACACCGTCCCGCAAGCAGTCGCCATGATCCGGGAAATCGGCTCGCTCATTGAGGCCGGCGCCACCGCCGAATTGCTTGCTAGCGAGATCGAAGCGGCGCTCGCCGAGCGGGCGCCAGCGCCTCCGATCCGAGTCTTTGCCGCCGTCTGGTGGAACCCGCTCATGGGCCTTGCCAGCGAAAGCTACGGCCACGATCTGCTGGAACGGGCGGGCGCCGCGAACGTCCTCGCGGCCATGACGCGCTATCCCGAACTCTCGCTGGCCGAACTCGCCAGCCTTCGCCCGCAGCTCATTCTGCTGCCGGACGAGCCTTTCCCCTTCTCCTCCCGGCACGCCCCAGCGTTCGAGGCCATCGCCCCGGTCCGCCTGCTCGATGGCAAACTGCTCTGGTGGTACGGCCCACGCATCCCCCATGCGCTCCGGGAATTGCGCTCCATGTTCGCCGCTGCGGGCGGCGCTGACGCAAGCGACCGTCGCCACTCCTGAGACCTTCGGCATCGCCGCCTGCCTCCCTCACCCGCTTCCGTCCGCCCTTCGCCATCGCCGAATACGTCGTTGGGGTCCCCAACCTCCCCTGCGCCAACCGGGCTACACCTAGCTCTGTCAGCCTCGCTGCCACGCCAAAACGCCGCGGCAGATCGTTGCCGCCACCTGCAACCCGTCGTCCAGGATTACGAGGTCGGCGTCCATCCCCACTTCGATGTGGCCCTTCCGCGCCGCTTCGGCGATCCTCGCCGGGTTCCCCGAACACATCCGGAAAGCGCTCGGCAGGTCGACTTCCAGGTATTGAATGACGTTCCGGAAGTGCTGATCCATCGTCGCCACGCTGCCCACGATCGTGCCATCGCCCCGCACGGCCTTCGCCCCGCTCACCGAAACATCCTGCCCGGCAAAACGTCCCCCGGCGACATCCGTCCCGGCGATATGCAGGTTGTCAGTCACCACCACCGTGCGTTCTGGCCCCAGGATTCGGAACGCCAGCCGCAACACTTCCGGATCCACGTGCGCTCCATCGCAGATCAGTTCGCAGGTCAGCATCTCCTCGAACAGCGCCGCCACAATCGGCCCGCCCTCTCGCTGGTGGATCGGCCGCATCGCGTTGTAGAGGTGGGTCACATGCCGGATGCCCGCTTCGAAGCCGCGTCTCGCCTCAACCACGGTCGCATCGGTATGGCCCATCGCAGGGATCGCCCCAGACTGGCGCACGGCATGGATCAATTCGATCGCTCCCGGCAATTCCGGCGCCAGCGTCACCTGGCGAATATGCCCACCGGCTGCCTCCTGGAAGCTTTCGAACTCGCCAGGCACCGGGTGGCGCAGCATCCCAGGCAAAAATGCGCCCATCCGCACCGGATTGATGAATGGTCCCTCCATGTGGAAGCCGAGGGGCTCCGCTCCCGTTTCTCGTCCAATCGCCGGTCCCAGCCCGGTGAAAATCGCTCGCGTGTCATCCGCGTCGCGGCCGACGGTGCTCACAAGGAACGAGGTCACGCCGTTCTTTGGCGCCCAGTCACTGTATGCCTCCACGCGCGATGCATCTCGTGTGAAGAACGAATGTCCGCCCCCGCCATGCACGTGGACGTCGATGAACCCTGGGCCCACCGTCATTCCCCCGGCGTCGATCACTTCCGCACCATCCGCCAAGAGCCCGTCGCCTACCTCAACAATGCGCGTCCCTTCGATCAACAGGTCCGCTCGCCGCAGCCCGCCCGGCAACACCGCCGTCCCTCCGCGCACCAGCATTCTCGATTCGGACATGACGCCTTTACTCCGTTTCTTGACCCCCCACTGGGCCGCCAATAAGGTTGCCCGGAGGACGGAAACCCAGATGTTGCGGGCAATCCTGTCACGGCGCGGGGCCGCGGTGGCCGTCATTATTGGCTGCTCCCTCGGCGCGGTCTACGCCTCGCTCATCTTCTACCAGCGCATCGATGGCGATCTCTTCCCCGGCAACGAGCTCGTACTCCCGGCGGTCCCTGCCTACGTTCCCGGCACCAACGTCGGCGTCGATGTCGCTCTCCCGGGCCTCTCCTCTCCAGAAGCCAAGCCCTGGACGCCCGCCGCGCGCATGAACATCCTCGTACTCGGCCTCGATCGCCGTCCCGGTGAGCCCGAAGACACGCCTTCCCGCAGCGACACCATGTTCATCGCCTCCATCGATAAGGCCGAAGGCCGCCTCCAGATGCTCGCAATTCCCCGCGACCTCTGGACAGACATCCCCTACGGCAACAGACCAGGCGATTGGGCCCAGGCCAAGATCAACGCCGCCTATTCTTATGGCCAACTCTATAAGTACCCTGGCGGGGGCGCCGCCGCCGCCGTGGCTGCCGTCCAACACGATCTCAACATCACGATCGACCACTACGTCGTCATCGATTGGGTAGGCTTCGTCCAGTTGATCGACGCCATCGGCGGCATTGACCTGGATGTGCCCGCGGAAGTCTCCGACTTCGGCACGGACGTCCTCGACGTTTTCCCAAACAACACCGTCGTGGCGGGCCTTCAGCACATGGACGGCCAGCAAGCGCTCGGCTATTCGCGCGTTCGCGTCGATGGCGACCTGAAACGCATCGAACGCCAAGCAGCTCGTCATCAAATCTGTGGCCGGCCGCTCCGTCAGTCTCGGTTATATCGCAAAAATCCCCGAGCTCTGGGACGCCTATCACCAGGCTCTCCGCACGGATGTCGATAACGCCCTCATTCCCGGCTTCGCCCTCCTCGCCCGCCAGCTCAACTTCGAGGCGATCGAGACCTTTACCCTCGGGCCTGCCACCTACCCCGGCATCGCCGAAGACGGCCAGCTCATCCTCCTCTCCAACACCGATGAGGTGTACGATATCATCGACCAGTTCCTCGCAGACCCCACTTTGCGAGACGAGAAGCCAAGTGTGGCCATCGAATACGCCGCCGGGAAAGACGCCGACGCCAAAGCCGCTCGTACCCACCTCGAGTTCTACGGCGTACCACCGGCCTTCATCAAACTGATCAAGGCGCCAGCCTCCGATGCGCCCGCCGCCGCCGGTATCTTCGATCTGACGGGCAAAACGTACACCGCGCAAAAGCTGGCCGGGCTCTTCAACCTCCGCCTGCTCAACCCCGCAGCTGGTGCCCCAGACGGCGTTGACGTGTTGATTAGACTTGGAGATCGGCTAGACCTCAAAAAGCCCTGAGACGCAAAACGGGCCACTCAATCGATTGGCCCGTTCCGCACAATGGAGGACGGTCGATCTCAGGTGACGGTGATCGTTGCCTGCATCTGAGGATGGAAATCACAAGTGATTTTGTAGGTCCCAGGGGCTGTCGAAGTCCAGACAAAGACATCCCCTTTCTTCATGTTGCCCGATTCGTTCTTGCCGTTGATCGTCACGGTGTGCAGGGCGCTTTCGCTGTTCTTGAAGTACACCTTGTCGCCCGATTTGACGGTCAGCTTGTCTGGCTTGAAGGCCAAACCATCCTGGTCGACCTCTGCCGCGCCCGCCGGGATCTGCCCGGCCCCCGCGGTCGCCGCGGGGCTATTGCTACCCGAAGGCGAAGTCGGGATCGCCGCCGAGGTTGGGGTCGAGGATTTGTCGTCCCCGCCGCAAGCCGCCGCCAGCCCGAACAATGCCAGGCTCGTCAATGCGAGTGTCGCTGATCTCATTGGAATTCGAATCACGGTTCCCCTTTGCCACGCTGGCTTTCTGCCAACGCTTGTGCTTTTACTCACAAGTGTCTCAGACCCAGCACACCTTTGCCATTGTTACCGGCATGTTCCGCAAAACGCTGATAGCTGTATTCACTTGCTCTATGGAAAGGCCCCCTTGCGGGGGCCCTTCCGGACAGAGGCGGGGTGAGCGACTCTTTGGCATCTGATAACAGGGCTGGCTTCTCGGGAAAATGTAACGAAGAATTGTTAACTCAGTCAAGCGGTTTAGCGATTCTTACTTGACGATTCGCTCGGCCGGTGGCTCAATCTGCCGATGCCAGCCCTACCGACACAGAAATGCCCTCGATGCGGCGAATTGCTCCCGAACATCAAGGGCGCCCGTATCTCGGTCTGTCGCCGCTGCGGCTACAAGGACGATTGTTGCTGAGAAGGTCGCGCTAAGCCGCGCGCCCGTTGCGATGCGCGTCGAACGCCGCAATCTGCTCCCTCAACCGCCGCATGCGGCGCAGCCGCGTGCTCGAAATCACGAGCGAGGCGTCTTCCAAGAACACTGGCCCACCGCACCGCTCGCAACGCACCGCTTCATCGGCCTCTGCATCGTTCATCGGAGCGGCGCGTTCCGGCCTCTTTAGCCCACTCGCCGTCAAAGCAGCGCCACTCACGCCCACCCACCGTCCGCTGATAAAGCCGCAGTGCAAACATTTCACGTCGCCGGTAACCAACATCGCGTCCCTCCCGGATTCGGGAAGTATGGAAGGCTGGGAGAGCCGGGTTATCCGAAGAAACCCTACGCCCGCCGGGGACGTTCCCCCGTTTTGGCGTCGGGCAACTCAACTATCCGTTTGCCCTTACAACCATCTTTACGGCACAAACGTATCGGGCTCACAGCCCGAGATTTACGATTGCCGGATGCCGTCGATACGGTAACTGATTTTTCCGGATGGGACGGTCACTTCGACTTCATCGCCCACCCGCTTGCCAAGCAGTTCCTTGCCCACAGGCGAGTCCACGGAAATCTTGCGCATCTTCGCGTCGGCTTCGCGCTGGCCTACAAGCTTGAACTCCTGCGAACCAGACTTCCCCATCTGCGTTACCGTGACGGTTGAGCCAACGGTCGAGATGTCCCCGGCCTCGCGCTGCACCACAACGGCGCGCTTCAAGGCGGTCTCCACCTGCTTCTGCCGCTGATCGGCGAATGCCAGTGCCTCGCGAGCGGCGTCCAGCGGGGCATTCTCGCGGAAGTCTTTGTCTTCTCGGGCGACGGCGATCGCTTCAACGAGGCCAGCCCGCTGCGAGCTGATCTCTTCCATCTCGCGCTTCAACGTCTCCAGGCCTTCGGCCGTCATCTCAATTGGCGTCTGCTCCACTCGCACCTGGCCCGCCCCCGAGGAGCGCCCAACGGCACGGCGTACGCGGATGTGGATCCCGTAGTTCACCTGCACATAGCCGCGCTTCTTCAAGAACTGGAACCAATTCTTCAATGACTCGACCCGCTCTTGGGCCTTCGGGTCCGAACTGCGAATCTGAAACTCAGCGTAGGATTCTACGCGTGCGCCCGAGAGGAACGAGAGCGGCACCTCGGGGCCGACATGCTCGATATACTTCCGAACGTAGTTCTCGTGCTTCTCGCGATCTACCGGCTTTAGCGCATCGATATAATCCGAGAATGCCTGCCCGAGCGAGACGCTCAGGACAGAAATGGTGGTGGGTTCGTTCGTCATAACCTCCAGATTACCATCGATTCCGCCTAAGTGCGCCGGAGAAAGATGTGAATCTCACATGGCCCCATCTCCCGGAGCTCTTCCCGCAACTGCCTCAGCCCGGCCGTTGGCTGCCTCTCCTCGAGCGTCACTCGGCGCTCCTGCAACAGGCGGCGCACCGCGTCCGCGTCACCTCCGTGCCCGCCGAAGACGCCGTCCGTCGCCACTACGCTGAGTCGCTCGAGTTGCTTCGAATCATCGAGGCAACATCCCCGCAACCAGCTTCCCTTGCAGATGTTGGTAGCGGCGGAGGCTTCCCCGGTCTCGTCATCGCAATCGTTCGTCCCGAAACGCACATTCATCTCATCGAGCCCCTTCGCAAGCGGGCGGCCCTCCTCTCAGAACTTGCTGAGGCCCTCGCCCTCTCCAACGTCACGGTCCACGCTCAGCGCGGCGAGGAGGCTGGCCGAGGCGAGCTCCGAGATTCCCTGGCCGTCGTCACCGCTCGCGCAGTCGCCGAACTGCGCGAACTGTTGGAGTACACGGCGCCACTCGCCTCCGTCGGCCGCCTTGTCGCCTGTCCAAAAGGAAGCGCTCTCGAATCCGAGCTCTCCTCGGCCGGCAACAGTCTCACCGCCTTACGCTGCGCGCACCAATCCACCACGCCCATGCGCCCCGAGATCAGCCCTACGCTCTCGGTCGCGCTTTTTCGTAAACTGGCGCCCACCGCAGAAGCCTACCCACGGCGTCCGGGAGTTCCGGCGAGGCGTCCCCTCTGACCCCCCGAAAACTTATTGCAAAGGCGCCTACGCGCATGCATATTTGTTGCGACGTGTGCTATAGTTCGCGCGATCCGGCGAGTGTCAAGAATTCGCCAGCGAGCTCACCCCTCGCGCCCGCCGGCCGCCGCAGGAGGCAACGCAATGGACCCCAACGTCGTCATGAACCGCCTGGTACGGCTCGCCAAGCTTGATACCACCGTCTTCGATGAAGTGCGCGATGACGCCAACGAACTGATCCCGGCACTCGTCATCGCCGCCATCAGTTCCCTCCTGGCGGGCCTCGGCAGCACCATGTGGTGGAAGGTTGTGCCCGACCTCTCCGGTGACCGCGACAGTCTCTGGATAAATCAATTCATCCTCGGCTCCGTCTTCATGTTCGTCATGCTGATAGTCATCGCACTTGTTGTGTACGTCATCATGGCCCAGCTCTATAAGGTCCAGGCCGATGTTCAGGCGTTGATTCGCACCGTTGGCTACGCCTCGTTCCCCATGGCGCTTTCGCTCCTGATGTTTCTCCCGCTTCTCTGGCCGATCTTCGCCATCGTCCCCCTCGCCCTCCTCATGGTCATGCTGATCTACGCCGTACAATCCGCCACCGGCGGCGAATCCAGCCAGGTGGTGATGGCCAGCCTCATCGGCTTCGTTGTCTTCGTCTTCATTCTCGGATTCATTTCAATTACTACCGACATCGCCAAAGCGCCCATCGGCGCTGGCCTCTTCGGCATAATTAGCGACTTTTCGTAGCGGCGGACCTGAACAGGAAAGCCCTCCGCTTCCTCAATGGAAACGGAGGGCTTTGCTGTCTCACCAAAAGCTCGCGCCGGAAACCTAGTCCATGCATTAGTCTGACTGCTCGCCATGCCACCATCCGCCTCCGATGCCGCCCGGCGCAACGTCCGGCTCTATTACGCGTTCATCTTCCTCATGGACTTCGGCCTCTGGTCGGGCATCTGGATCAAGTACCTCACCGTTTCTCAGGACCTCGAGCTGCGCTGGATCCTCGCGATGGACCTCCCGTTCTGGCTCCTCGTCGCCACCCTCAACGCCCCTCTCGGCGCACTCGCCGATCACGTCGGTCGCAAGAAAGTGTTGGCGATCGGCGCCTTCGCCTTCTCTCTCACAATCTTCGGCTTCGGATTCACCGACAACTATTGGTTGCTCTTTTTCGATTACGTCCTCTGGGCCTTCGCGATGGCCATGCGCAGCGGCGCCGACCAGGCACTTGTCTACGATTCGCTCAAGGATGCGGGGCAAGAATCGCTCTTCAGCCGCATCGCCGGCCGGGGCTTCGCCGTCACACTCACAGCCGGGTTAGCTGGAGTAATTA
Source organism: Tepidiformales bacterium (assembly GCA_038323265.1). Classification (GTDB taxonomy): domain Bacteria; phylum Chloroflexota; class Dehalococcoidia; order Tepidiformales; family Tepidiformaceae; genus PNKC01. The sequence continues at coordinate 3,262 of JBBQGT010000011.1, read as the reverse complement.
TCGGCGGATTCGTCGCCTCGAATGTCAGCCTCGCCTTCACCATCCAGGTCAGTGCGCTCGGTCCGCTCGCTGCTGCGGCCGTCGCCCTCTCCATGCGCGAACCGCGCATCGAGCAAATCGAACGCCACTACTGGCACAATCTGCGCACCGGCATGGCGTTCGCCTGGGGCCACCCTCAGATTCGCTACGCCATGCTTTTCGGGTCGGTTCTCCTCACCGCCGGCTTCGTCCCTGTGGTGCTGATACAACCCTTCCTCATCGATTACGACGTCCCGACGAGCCTTTTCGGGGTCTACCAGGCGCCGTTGCGCATCATCTCGGTGGTTGCCGCCATGGTCGCCTTCCGGTTGGCCGCAAGAGCTGGAGTACCACGCATCTTCCTGATGGGCTCCGCCGGCATGGTCATTGCCTATTCGGGCATCGCCCTCTTCGATGCCCGCGCCGCCTTCGCCTTCTTCGCTGTCCCATCCCTCGTACAGGGACTCGTCCGCCCTACGCTCGACAACTACATCAACGAGCGCACCCCCAGCGAACGCCGTGCGACGGTACTCAGCGTCCTCTCGCTCTTCCTCAGCCTCGAACTGGCGTTCTTCGAGCCGATCCTGGGGTTCATCACCGACGGCATATCCATCCAGGCCGCGATGGCGTTCTCCGCCCTTACCTTCCTACTCGCCCTGCCCCCGCTCTATTGGCTCTGGCGGCGCGAGCACCTGCGCCCGCAAGCTCACTTCGCCGGCGCCCAGACCACTCTCGAAGAAGCCGCCAGCGGCTAGCTCCCGCACCCGGCCGCCGTGCGAAGCCCTAGGTGAAAGTCGATCTCCGTGGTCATCCTCTGCTTGTTGATCGCCATACTGGATTCCCTCCACGAGTTTGGTTTCCAAGCAGGATGACGAATCGCCTTGCCGTTGTGGGAAACGTTAACCCAACGCTCAACACTCGTTAATGGCGCTCGGCCATGGTTGGCTCGCTGCAAAACTACATCACCAGCAGGAGACACCATGCACTTTCCCAGGATACTAGCCATGGCCGCCGGGGCGGCCACCATCGCGCTCGCCGCCGTTGCTATCGGTGGCGCCGCCCAGGATTTCGGCTCCGAACGAGACAATCTGCTCGAGGCGAAATCTGTCCAACAGTTCGGCATCGTTTCCGGACTCGCCACCTCGTCCTCTTCCTCTACCTCGTCCGCCGAGGCCACCGCCAACCCGCTCGCCCTCATTACGGTCGCAAAGGGTCTCTCGGTTCGCGTTGTCACGGCTGGCATCGCCGGCGCCAACATCGACATGATGGCTCTTTGGCCAGATGACACGAATCCCACCCACCTCATCGCCTGCAACGAACAGGGTGTGGCGGAGCCCGGCATGCAGCGCATCAACATTGCCACCGGGGCGGTAGCAACGATCGTCACCGGCACTGCCAACTGTGACGGCGTTCGGCGCACTGCATGGGGGACGATCCTCTTCTCCGAAGAAGCCGGAGGCGGGGCGAACGGCGGACGTGTCTACGAGATGATGAATCCGCTGGACACTACTGGCGTGACCCTCAACCGGGCCACCGGGATCTTCTCCGGTGGAGTCGGAGCGGCGAACATGACGGCCCGCCCAGCGCTTGGCCGTCTCTCCTTCGAAGGCTTTGCCCTCTACCCGAACGGCGTCGTGTATTACGGCGATGAGAACCGGCCATCTCTCGGAGTTGCGGGTGGCGCGTATTTCAAGTTCGTGCCTACGGTCCCCTTTAGCGGTGGCGCGGCAATTACGAACCTCGCCAACTCACCATTCGCGGCAGGCAACATTTACGGCCTGCGGCTGGGCAAGCGCAGCGGGGCCACCGATTACGGTCAGGGCACCCAGACGGGCTTCGGGACCTGGATCTCCGTGCCGGTCGCGCTGGATGCCGATCTCCGCGCCGCTGCAGCCACGCTCAAACTCACGGGCTACTATCGTCCCGAGGACATCGATATCGACGGCGCTGCTGCTGCTCAGGGCAAGGTCCGCTTCTGCGGACCGAACACCGGGAATGAATCGGACGACCAGAATTACGGCGAGGTGGTTTGCATCACTGACGGCACCCTGGTCCAGGCGACAGCCAACACAGCGGTGCCCGAAGTCCAGTTCTTGGTCATCGGCAACCCGGCGCTCGCAATGCCTGACAACATCGCTTACCAGCCGGGCCGCGGCAACTGGCTCATCCATGAAGATGCCGACACCGACTATCCGGCTGGCCAGGTGGACAACAACGACATCTGGGACTGCCTCCCGGACGGCCAGGATGCGGACCTTCTCAGCGACGGCTGCATCCGCGTCATCACCGAGAACGACCCCGGCGCGGAATGGACCGGTGGAATCTTCGATTCAACCGGCAAGCGCTTCTTCATTAGCGCCCAGCACAACGTCACCGGTAAGGGTGTCGTCTTCGAAATCACCGGCTGGAAATAATTCCGGTTTCCGGCATCGTCCTGGTGGGGCCCGCGCAAGCGGGCCCCTTCTTCATTCCCCGCTCGAGCGGTCCCACCTGAACAGCCAGAACGCCAGCGCCGAGGCCCCGAAAACTTGCCGCAACGCGCCCGCCGCTTCGTATCTAATCCCACTAGCCCAATGACCCGCTCCACATCGAGGGGGCGCAGGTAGATGTACTACAACTAGTCGACCAACGCCTCAATCACCGCGTCGACGATTGCGTCCGCCTTCGCCCGCATCTCCTCGTCCGTTGCGTCCTGTATGGGGTGCGGGACGAAGATTCGGCGCACCTCTGGCAGGCCAAGCGCGGACGCCTGGTGTGCCGCAGCGTCGATGAACCCGCTAGAAGCGATGAAGACTGCTGGTTTGCCCTGGATTTCGAACCACGTCGTGTCGTGCACACTGCACGTTGTGCAAGATCCTCAGTCAGCCAACGCTTCGATGACGAAGCCACACTCCCTCGCGATCTTCTTGCGCAGGTCATCCGGCGCGGGCTTGGTGAACGTCGGCTTCGCATAGTTGCGAAACTCCACACCCGGCAGCCGCTCGCGCAGCCGCTGTTCAAGCTGCGCGATCAGGATGTCGCCGCGAGGTTTCGAAATGTTCAGCAGCCCGACCACACCAGTCACTGCTTCAGGCCGTGGCGTCAGGCTACGCCTGACCGGTACGCGTTCATCTGTAGGGTCGAGGATTGTCGTCATGGCGCCTCCGAATGCCGAGAGTATACAGAACTCTCCGCCCGGTTAGTCGAGCACCCGCTGCATGTACGTCGTATCCAGCCATTCGCCGAATTTGAATCCCGCGCTGCG
>JBBQGT010000010.1:0-38164 GCA_038323265.1 Tepidiformales bacterium | reverse complement strand
CAGCACCTCGACATCCACGGCGACGCCCGTGCGTTCCATGCGGTAAAGCACGGGGACGAGCGGAAGCTCCATCTCGGCGAAGAGGGGCCATTGGCCCCGTTCATTGAGCTGCTCCTGCAGCTGCGGGCGAATGCGCAGGAGCATTTCGGCCTGCTGACAGGCGTATTCCGCCACTTTCTCGACATCGATCTGAGCGAGCGAGACGGTTTTGCGGCCGGTACCGGTGAGCGTGCCGATGCCCACGAGTTCAGTACCAAGCCGTTCGTTGACCAGCGCACCGAGGTTCTGGGAGGTCTCGCCGAGCAGGAAGGCGCCGATCGAGACGTCGAACTCGTCGCCGTCGAGGCTCATGCCGCAGGCTTCGAGCTGGTGCATCAGGTACTTGGTGCCGTAGGTGGTGACGCGGAGCGATGCGTCCGAGATCAGGGGGCCGAGGGTAGCCCGCACCGTTTCGAGCTTGAGTTGCAGCGTATCTGAATCAAGGCGGGGGGCGTGGCCCACGGGGACGTACCAGGCCGTGCCCGGCGCGGTTGAGAATCCAAGCCCTAGCAGCATCTGCGATGAGGTATCGCCCGCAGTGGAGAGAGCGGCGAAGCCGAATGCACCCGCACCCTGCAGTGCCGCCGCCAACTCGGCGAGTCCCGCCTCGTCGGTGACCGTTTTGTAGTCGAGAGCAAGAGCGGGCTCTTCGGGCCTTTCCGGCGCGGAGACCGCTCCGCCAATGGACTCGGGCAAGCGCGCGATGAGGCTGCGAAACTCGAGTTCGCGGAAGAGGTCCATGACCTTGTTGCGGTCGTAATCCTTCACTCGGCAGTCTTCGAGGTCGAACTCGATCGGAAGGTCGGTGTGGATGGTGACGAGACCAAGGTTTTCGAAGGCGCGCTCGCGTCCGTCCAGGAGCTTCTGCTTGACCGCGCCCTTGGTGAGCTCGATGTTTTCGTAGATCGCCGGGACGCCGCCGAACTGGCGGATCAGGTCGGTCGCGGTCTTTTCGCCGATGCCTTTGATGCCCTCGACGTTATCGCTCGTGTCACCCTTCAAGGCCTTGTAGTCGATCATGAAGATCGGGCTGAAGCCGTAGCGTTCGGCCGCTTTCGCCTCGTCGTACATCACTACGTCGCGCTGGTAGGGCCGGAACATGAAGAGATTGACGTTCGGGCCAATGAGCTGCACGAGGTCGGTATCGAGGGTGACGATCCACGTTTCCACGCCCTGTTCAGCGGCGCGCTTGGCGAGCGTGCCGGCGAGGTCGTCGGCCTCGTAACCCGCCATCTCGAAGATCGGGATGTTGAACGTTTCGAGCATCTCGCGGACACGCGACATCTGGGGTAGCAGGTCTGGCGGCGTAGGCCGGCGAGTGGCCTTATAGGCGTCGCTTGCTTCGTGGCGAAAGGTCTTCCCGCCCATGTCCCAGGCCGCGACGATGTGCGTCGGTTCCAGCATCTCGAGCACGTGCAGGAGCGATTCTGCGTAGCCGTAGGTAGCGTAAGTGGGCTCGCCCCTGGAGCTGACCAGCGGGTTAGGCACGGAGCCCAGCGCAAAGAAGGCGCGAAAGAGGATGCCGTGCGAATCGAGGATGACGAGGCGAGGCTTTCCAGCGGTTTTGGGCACGAGCCGATTATACCGGCCGCCACTGCCCAGGGAGTTTTCGGCGCCTAACTGACGACCAGCTTCGCGAGTCTCTTCGGCGCGACGATGCGGTAGCTGTCTCGCGCGAACGCCGCGATTTCGTCCCAGTCCACGGGGCGCGCCTCAAGGTCGATATCGACCCAGCCGTAGCGGCCTACGTAGGGCGAGATCGACACGCTGGCTGGATCGGATGCAACGAGTGCCGCCTGGTCTTCTCGGGTCAGGCGGACGGCCATCGCGATCCGTCCATCGCCATGGTGGTCCACCTGGTAGTAGGCGAATGCCTTGCCGCGCACCTTGAAGCCCGTGTGCTGGCCGTTGTCCGAGCCGACCTCGACCTCCCGAAACGCGGAACAGATCTCCGTCGCGCGCGCTCGCCCTGCCTCCACGTCGAGATCCGCTGTCACGAGCGGAATTCTAGCCCGTCACTCGTGCGGTATCGCCAACGCCGCATTCGGCTCTGGTACACTCGCATCATGCGCGTTACGAAGATGCATGGACTGGGGAACGACTACATTTACGTCATCCCCGAGCGCGAAATGGACTGGCCGGACATCGCCCGTCGGGTCTCGGAGCGCCATTTCGGCATCGGCAGCGACGGTCTGATCCTGGCACTGCCTTCGGAGGTCGCCGACCTGAAGATGCGGATGTTCAACGCCGACGGCTCGGAAGCGGAGATGTGCGGTAACGGCATCCGCTGCATCGTGAAGTTCGCGGTCGAAGAAGGCCTTGTCTCCAACGAAAAGAACGTGGTGACCGTTGAGACGTTGGCCGGCACGAAGACCTTGCAACTGCTGCGCGAAGACGGCGTGATCGTCGGGGCGCGTGTGGACATGGGCCCGCCGAGTTTCAACCCGGCGGATCTGCCGGCGAACGTTGAGGCGCCGGGGCCGGTGATCGACCTGCCGCTGACCGTGGATGGTGTCGACCTTAAGCTCACGCTGGTCTCAATGGGTAACCCGCATGCGATTCACTACGTGGATTCTGATCCGGATGGCTTCCCGCTCGAGCGCATCGGGCCACTGGTTGAGAACCACCCGCTGTTCCCAAGGCGGACGAATTTCCAGGTGGTGCAGGTGCTGGATCGCGGGCACGTGAAGCACCGGGTATGGGAGCGCGGTTCCGGCATCACGATCGCCTCCGGCACGAGCGCATCGGCGGTGGGCGCCGCTTCGCGCCTGCGCGGCTTCACGGGCGACCGGATCATCGATTCGCTCCCCGGCGGCGACCTGGTGATCGAGTGGGACGGCGAGGGTTCGGTGTTTATGACCGGCCCGGCCAGGCGCGTGATGGACGGCGAATGGCTGGAGGGATGAGCGGCCCGGTCGCTGCGTTCGCTACCAGACTGCGAAACCAGTAATCTCCGCAAGCGCGCAGGGCGGTTGAGACGCGCGCCAGGAGTGCCGCATGTCAACAGCCGCAGAAGCGTACGCCGCCCGCGTCGATGCATTCAACCAACAAGCCGCCCGCATGAGTTCGCCGCGAACCGACCGCTGGGCCTCGCGCGCTGCAATGTTCCGGTTGGACCCGCGCCGGAAACTTGAGGCGAACACGCTGGCCGTGACGAATTTAGTCGAGCCCGGAGACGTCGTAGTCGACGTCGGCGGCGGCGCCGGGCGCGTCAGCCTTCCACTCGCGCTGCAGTGCGCGGAGGTGATCAATGTCGATCCTTCGGCCGGGATGCGCAGCGAGTTCGAAGCCTCGGCGGCCGAGGCGGGCATCAGCAACGCACGGTGCATCGATGCGGACTGGCCAGGCGGCGCGCACGGAATCGTAGGCGACGTGGTGTTAGTGGCGAACGTTACGTATTTCGTGCAAGACATCGTGCCGTTTGTGGAAGCCCTTGAAGCAGCGGCTCGCAAGCGAGTGATCATCGGTGTTTGGAGCGTGCCGCCCCCAAACGACGCCGCCAAACTGTTCGAACTCGTCCACGGTGAACCGCACTTACCGGCGCCCGGCCATCGCGAGCTCCTGCCGGTGCTCTGGGACCTCGGCATCCTGCCCGAGGTGCGGGTGCTGCCAGATGAATTTCGTTCGGCGCGAATGCGGCCTCCGACAATGGAAGGCGCCGTCAAGCTCGCCGTTGAGTCCGCCTCCGGCGAGAGCGTGGACGGCGCCGCCGACACGGTCCGCGCGCACTTCGACGAACTGTGGGCAGCGTCGCCCGAGGGCTTTATCCCTCAGTGGCGGCGTCCGAGTCGCGAGATGCTGATCACCTGGGAGTCACGCTGATTGTTTGACCTGGGAACGGAATGGTGGGAGATCGTGATTCGCAGCGCGATTGTGTATGCCGCGCTGTTGGTTGGCCTGCGGCTGACTGGGAAGCGACAGATTGGCCAGATGGCCCCGTTCGACCTTGTGGTGATCCTGCTCATCGCGAACGCCGTGCAGAACGCCATGGTCGGACCGGATACCTCGCTGCTCGGCGGATTGATCTCGGCGGGCGTGTTGTTAGGAGCGAATGCGGTGGTGGCGCGATTTCGCGACCAGATACCCGGTTTGCGACGGGCGATCGAAGGAAACCCGGCGGTGCTCATCGCAGACGGCCACCTGGTGGCTCGCACCATCGCCCACGAGCGGGTGGACATGAACGAACTGGAACAGGCGATCCGTGAGCACGGTATCGAGACACTGGAAGACGTGCAGATGGCCGTGCTGGAGGTTGATGGTACGATTAGCATCGTGCCCAAAGGGGCGGAGACAATCCGCACCAATCGCCGGTTTCGGCAGCAACACCACCAGAACTAAACCCAGGACGTAATCATGCAGCTCGCAAAGCGCGTCGAGTCCCTTCCGCCTTACCTGTTCGCCGAAATCTCGAAGAAGATCGCCGCCAAACGTGCTCAGGGTCACGACGTGGTGACCTTCGGAATCGGAGACCCGGACCTGCCGACTCCCCCGCACATCCTGGCCGCGCTGCACAAGGCGGCGGACGAGCCGGCGAACCACCGCTACCCCGAATCCGAAGGGCTGCCCGAACTACGCCAATCGATCTCCGACTGGTACGAACGCCGCTTCGAGGTGAAGTTCGACCCCCAGAAGGAAGCACTGCCGCTGATCGGTTCGAAAGAGGGCATCGGCCACATGGCGCTCTGCTTCATCGATCCCGGCGACATTGCCTTGGTCCCGGACCCAGGCTATCCCGTGTACGAAGTGGGCACGATGTTCGCGGGCGGCGAAAGCTACAAGATCCCCTGCACGCGTGAAGGCGGATGGAAGCCAGATTTCGACAAGATCCCGGCGGATGTGGCGACGAAGGCGAAGCTGATCTGGCTGAACTACCCGAACAACCCGACGGGCGCCGTGGCCGACCTCGATTTCTTCGAACGGGCAGTGGCCTGGGCGAAGAAGTACGACGTGGCGATCATGCACGATAACCCGTACTGCGACGTGGCCTACGACGGCTACAAGCCGATGTCCATCTTCCAGGTGCCCGGCGCGCGGGACCTGGCAGTGGAGTTCAACAGCTGGTCGAAGATCTACAACATGACCGGTTGGCGCATCGGCATGGTGGTTGGCAACGCCCAGATGGTCGATGCGCTGATGCGCGTGAAATCGAACATCGACAGCGGCATTCCGCAGGCGATCCAGCGGATGGCGATCGAGGCCGTCTACGGGCCGCAGGATTGCATCGATGAGCACAACGCGATCTACCAACGGAGGCGCGATCGGATGGTGGAGGTGCTTCGCAAGACGGGCCTCGAAGTCGATGTGCCAAAGGCGTCGCTGTACGTCTGGGCAAAGCTGCCGGAGGGCATAACGAGCGCTGACTACGCCGCCAGGCTGATCGAAGACTGCTCGGTGGTGGTCACTCCGGGCCGTGGCTACGGTCTCAATGGCGAAGGCTACGTCCGGCTTTCGGTGACCACGCCGGACGACCGTATGGAAGAGGGTCTGAAGCGCATCGAGGCGTGGAAGGGGCTTTAAGCCAGCTCCACCAGCAGGTCGCCTTCGCGCACGACGTCCCGATCTGCGACGTTGATCGCTTTCACCACGCCAGCCGACGGTGCGGTCACGCGGTGCTCCATCTTCATCGCCTCCAGCAAGACGAGAGCCTGGCCAACTTGCACTTCGTCGCCCACGGCGACGAGCACCGAGGCGATAGTTCCTGAGAGCGGCGCGACAACGACCGTGGCGCCGGCGACCACCGCCTGGGCGCGGCGAGGCAGTGGCGGCGGCGGGACCAGTGTGAAGGGCCACATGTGATAGGCATCGGAGGCTGTCTCGTAGACTTGGATGTCGGCGTGCGCAACTTTGTAGGTGTTGACGCCGAGTTCCACCGCCGGGTCGCCGACGCGGACGGTGAACTGGCCAGCGCCCTGCGATGTGAGACTGTAGGCAACGCCCCCAGCCCGGCCATGAACGGCGCCCGCGCCGGGCGTCGCCGCGCCAAGCTCTACCAGGCGCGTCTCATCGCCATCGCTCAGCCAGACGGTTGACGCACCTGCGCCGATCCACGCTGCAGAGGCGAAGGGCGTTGCGCCTGGGCCGCTGGACGTCGCGGCGAGCGTGGCGGCGGCAGCAGTCCACGCTGCTTCGGGCACAAACGGCGTGGCCAGCAGGCCGGGCAAGGCAGGCTCAAGCCAGTCAATCGTTGATTCGCCGGCAGCGAACGTTTCCGAGGCGACGATCGCCCGGTGCAGCTGGACGTTCGTGCGGATACCCGCCACCGCGCAGTAGGCGAGGTCATGCTCAGCAATTGCGAGTGCGTGGTCACGCGAGTTGCCGTGGACGATCGCCTTGGCTATCAGGGAGTCGTACTGCGTGGGGATAACGTCGCCGTCGGCAAAGCCGGCATCGAAGCGCTTCGTCACTTCGCCGATAGAGCGGATACGGCCAGTGCTTGGGCGGAAGCCGTCGCGCGGGTCTTCGGCGTTGATCCGGAACTCGATGGCATGCCCGCGGAACTCGACTTCCGCCTGGGTGAGCGGCAACGCTTCCCCGGCGGCGATGCGGAGTTGCAGTTCGACCAGATCGAGGCCAGTGACCATCTCCATCACCGGGTGCTCCACCTGCAACCGTGGGTTGACCTCCAAGAAGTAGAACGGGCGCCTGCCGCTGCCGTCCGGCGGCGCGACAAGGAATTCGAACGTGCCAGCGTTGACGTAGCCGATCGCACGCGCGAGGCGAAGCGCGGCGCCCGTCAGCTCGGTGCGCAGGGCATCATCCACAACCGGGCTCGGCGATTCTTCGACGAGCTTCTGATGACGACGCTGGATCGAGCAATCGCGTTCACCCAGGTGGATGACGTTACCGTGGGCGTCTGCGAGTACCTGGACTTCGACGTGATGAGCGCCAGTTACGAGCCTCTCGAGTAAGAGACCAGAGTCGCCGAACGCGCTTTGCGCTTCTCGACGCGCGCTTTCGACGGCTGCTGGCAGTTCGCCGGCGGCAAGCACCTCGCGCATGCCACGCCCTCCGCCGCCGCCGCGTGCCTTGAGCATCACCGGGAAGCCGATGCTGGCCGCTTCGCGCAAAAGCGTGGCATCGTCATCGGCGCCATCCCAGCCGGGCACCACTGGGACGTCGTTCGCAACAGCGAGCTGACGTGCTGCCGACTTGTCGCCCATGCCGCGCAGGACAGACGGTGGCGGACCGACAAAGACGAGGCCTTCGGCGGCGCAGCTTTCCGCGAAATCGGCGCGTTCGCTGAGGAAGCCGTAACCGGGGTGGATCGCGTTGCAACGCTGCGATTTGGCTGCGGCGATCACGGCATCGGTGTCCAGGTAACTCTCGGCGGCCGAATAGCCTTCGAGCAGGACGACCGCGTCTGCCATTCGCACGGCGAGGCCCTGGCGGTCGGGGATCGAGGCTACAACCACTGAGCGAATGCCCATGCGGCGCAGAGTGCGCACGATTCGGACGGCGATTTCGCCGCGGTTAGCTACCAGCACGCTTGAAAACACGGGTGGAGTGAACCACCGATGGGCCAGCAACGCAAAATCGCGCGCGCTGCGCCAAACTAGAGCGATGCAGATGACCACCCTCGGATCGACCGGCCTTCACGTCTCGCGCCTCTGCCTGGGCTCCATGCAGTTCGGCTGGACGTCCGACGAACAGCACTCGTTCGCAGTGATGGACGCCTTCGCCGCGGCTGGCGGGAACTTTATCGATACAGCCGACGTCTATTCCAACTGGGTGCAGGAGCATCCGGGCGGGGAGAGCGAAGCGATCATCGGGCGCTGGATGCAGGAACGCGGCAACCGCAAATCGCTGGTCATCGCTACCAAGGCGCGTGGCCGCATGTGGCCCGGCCCAGACGGCGAGGGCCTGAGCCGCGCGCACATCTCGCGCGCCGTTGAGGATAGCCTGCAGCGCCTACAGACGGATTACATCGACCTCTACCAGTGTCATTGGCCCGACGAGGAGACGCCGGTCGCGGAGACGCTGACGATCTTCGGTGAGTTGATCGCGGCGGGCAAAGTGCGGCACATCGGCGTCTCCAACTTCCCGGTAGGACGCATGCAGGAGGCGTTAGAGGCCTCGAAGGCGCACGCCCTGCCGCGATTCGAGACGTTGCAGCCGCACCACAGCCTGGTGCACCGCAAGGAGTTTGAAGAAGGGCCGCAGCAGTTCTGCATACGCCAGAGCATGGGCGTCATCGCGTACAGCCCGCTCGCTGGCGGCTTCCTCACGGGCAAATACGTCGAAGGCGGTCCACGCGTGACGAGCCAGCGCAGTGGCGGCGTGCAGAAGTACTTCACGGCGGAAGGCTGGGGCGTGCTGGACGCGGTGCGCAAGGTCGCCGACGTCCAAGAGACCACGCCGAGCACAGTGTCGCTGGCGTGGCAGCTGGCGCAGCCGGGCATCACCGCACCGATTGTGGGCGCGAACACCCCGGAGCAACTGGCCGACCAACTGCCGGCGCTAGAGCTAACGCTCAGCGAAGCCGAGTTGGAGGCGCTGGACACCGCCAGCGCGCCCTTTCGCTAGGTCGCCGCTGGTTCGGGCGACGGATCGTCGAAGTAGGGGTGGCCACAGTGACGGCAGAAGCGCGCCGCGGTCAACTCTTCGCCCGCATCGGGAAGCCCGGAGGCGCAGTTCGCGCAGGCCCAAACCATTGGGCAGCCACACTGCGAACAGAACGGATAAGGCTCCGCGGGCCGGGTGGGGTAGCCGTAGGATCCAAGGTGGTTTTCTGCGCATTTGCCCACTGCACGTTCAGGTGGCATTACCTTAAGCCTCCGCAGCTTCTGTTTCTGGAGCGAGAATTTCGGTGGTGGCGCCACCCTGGGTTGTCACTCCGGGAGTGCGGCGATCCAGGTAGTAGTCGAGGAAAACGCGCCCGGCGGCAGCCGCGGGTAGGGCTAACAAAATGCCCGGCACCCCTAACAGCTCGGCGCCAACCAGCACCGCCAACAGCACGACCAGCGCGGGCAGATTGAGCGTCTGTCCGTAGATCCTGGGGACGAGGAAACGGTCTTCGAATTGCTGATACGCCAACAGTGCACCAAGCACGATGAGCGCAGTGGTAGGCGATTCCTGAAAGGCGGCGAGCGTGGCCGGCACGACCGCGATAAACGCGCCAATCAATGGAATGATGTCGGCGAAGCCGGCCAGTACGCCGAAGGCGACGGCATTCGGCACGCCAAGGATCAATAGCACGGTCATCGTGAAGATACCGATGACCAACGAGGTGATGATCTGCCCCCGCACATATCCACCCACAACGCGCTTAAGCGCCTGCAGAAAGTGCTCCACCTCCGGCTCACGTCCCGGCGGCACGAATCTGTAAAGGAATGCATTGAGCCGGGAGGTGTCTACCAGCAGATAGGCTGTGAGGACGATGACGGTGAAGGCCGAGAAGAAGCCAAACACGACCTTCTGGCCGTAACCCACCGCGGCCCGCCCAGATACGAGCGACGTCCAATCGATGTCACGCGCGTTCTCCTCGAGGTCCCAGTTCTCCGTATCGAAGCCGAGGTCGGCGGCGAACTCTTCGAACTTGCGGGCGTCTTCGGGGAGATTCTGCCGGAGGTCTCGAAACTCATCGACGACCGCTGGGACGACGAGCGCGATCATCCCGGCGAATATCGCAAGCAGTGCCAGGAGGATGAGCACCACGGCCCCCACGCGGGGTAAGCCACGGCGGCAGAGCCATTCCACGTATGGCAACAACGCCGCCATGAAGATAACCGCGGTGATCACCAGGAGGACGACGGGCCAGAGTTGAACTAATGCCCAGAGCGAAAGGACGGCCAGTCCCACCACGATCAGCCCGCGGTAGGAGACTTCGACCTTCAGCATATGGTTTCGACCTCCGCGGGCGGATGACGCTGGGGCAGATGATTGGGTAGCCTACGGCCGGACCATGATCGCAACAACCTGAAAAAGGGGCGTGGATGGAGGGTGGAATGAATCTGATAGACGACGGGCCGAAATCGACAGCCCTCACCCTGATCCTCGGGCACGGCGCCGGGACGCCGATGGACCATCCGTGGCTGGAAGTAGTGGCGGCCGGCATTGCAGCGGGGGGCTTCCGCGTGGTGCGCTTCGAGTTCCCATACATGGCGAAACGGCGAGAAGACGGCAAGAATCGCGCGCCTGATCGCGAGGCGGTGTTGGTTGACTCGTACCGAGAGGCATTTGCAGCGTGTGGCGCAGGAGCGGTGGCCGTCGGGGGGAAGTCTATGGGCGGGCGGATGGCGAGCATGGTGGCGGACGAACTGGGGGCCGCTGGGCTGGTCTGCCTCGGATATCCATTTCATCCCCCGGGCCGCCCTGAGCGTACGCGCGTCGCGCATCTCAAGGCCTTGCAGACGCCGGCGTTGATCGTCCAGGGCACTCGCGACCCGTTCGGCGGGCGCGAGGATGTGGCGGGCTACACACTGTCCACCAGCATCGTGGTCGACTGGATTGAAGGCGCGGGACACGACCTTGTGGCTTCAGCTTCGCGGAAAACGCCACTCACCGAAGCGCTGAGCAGGCCGATCGGCGACGTCGTCGCTTTCCTGAAAGAGATTGCGCGCTGAGCCCTACCATTGGCCCAGTGAAGGCGAGCAACGGGACGATTGAGCTTGGCGAGGAGGTTGTGCCGTACGTGATCGAGCGCAGCCGGGCGCGACGTAAGACGATCGCCATACGCCTCGAACCGGATGGTACGCTGCTGGTGCGGGCTCCGATGCGAACGCCAGCTGCGGAGATCGAGACTGCGCTGGCGCTGCGCGAGGGGTGGATCACGCGAGCCCGCTCGGCATTCGCACTCTTGCCGCCGCTTCAACCATTGGCGGAACGAACCACACTGCACTATCTCGGCGTGGAAGTACCGGCGGTCGATGGCTTTCCTTCGACGCCAGACTTCCGTCTCGTATCGAACGTCCGCCGGCGAAAGCGCGCGGTGGAACGCAACGAAGCGGGTGACGCGTCAGCCTTGATCGCGTGGTACCGCGCGGCCGCCGCCCACTTCCTTCCGCCACAGGTGGCGCACCGCGCGGAAACTATGGGTCGGCAGCCCAAGAGCGTGGTGATTTCGCGGCAGAAGCACGCCTGGGGCAGTTGCGGGCGGGACGGAGAGATTCGCCTGAGCTACCGGCTGATGATGCTGCGCCCGGAACTGATTGATTGCGTCATCGTCCACGAATTGTGCCACCTGGTGCATCACAACCACAGCGCCGCGTTCTGGGCCGAAGTGGCGCGCTGGCAACCAGACTACAAGCGGCTGCGCGCCGAGTTGAAGACGGCCGGTATCCGCCTCCCCGTGTAGCGGACGTTGTCCGGCACGAAAGTTCTGCGAAGATCGCCGGGATGGACGAATTCGTGGCGGGAAAGCTGCTGGTAGCCAGCCCCAAGCTGGACGACCCGAACTTCGCGCGGACCGTGGTCTACGTTGGGATGCACGATGCCAAAGGGGCGTTCGGGCTGGTGCTGAACCGGGTGCTGGCGATCGACGTCTCGGACCATCTCGAAGGCTGGGAGCGGGCGGTGAGCGCGCCAGCGGTTCTGTTCAAAGGCGGGCCGGTGGAGCCATCGGCGGTGCTTGGGCTGGCGACGCCGCTGGATGAGCCGGGGCCCGGCTGGTCGGAGATGGCAGGTGGCGCGGGGCTGATCGACATGAGCCTGCCGGCGGCCGAGACGGCGCCGCTCCTCGGACATCTGCGAATGTTCCTGGGCTACTCTGGCTGGGGCGCGGGCCAATTGGACGCCGAAATCCGCGACGAGGGTTGGTTCGTGGTCGCGCTCGAACTGAGCGACCTATTTAGCGAGGAGCCTGAGCGGCTCTGGCATCGGGTTCTTCGCCGCCAACCGGGCAAACTGGCGATGTTCGCGTACTTCCCCGAGGACCCCACGCGCAACTGAGATCTTGGCCGCATCGCACGCCGCGGCAGGTGCCGTACACTACGCAGACGGCCCGAATGACGTTCAGTTTGGCCCACGGACGGTTGAGATGGAATTCAAGTTCAAGCCCGAACATATCGCCTTGCGCAGCGAGGTAAGGGAGTTCCTCCGCTCGGCCGTCCCCGCGGGTCCGGGGCCGTCGCGGCCAACCAGCCAGGAAGACTGGCCGCAGCAGATCGAATTCCTGAAGAAGCTGGCGGCCAAAGGGTGGGTGGCGCCGGCGTGGCCCAAGGAGTACGGCGGCCAAGCCTGGCCTCATGTGATGCAGATGGTTTTCAGCGAAGAGCTTTCCTACGCGGGAGCGCCGGACGCCGGACGCGTCTTCAACGTGGGGATGATAGGCCCGACGCTGATCGTTCATGGCAGCGATGCGCAGAAGAAAGAACATCTGCCGCGCATCACCAGCGGCGAAACGGTTTGGTGCCAGGGCTACAGCGAACCGGGCGCCGGCAGCGACCTCGCCAGTCTGCAAACCCGGGCCGTGCGTGACGGCGACGATTACGTCGTCAACGGCCAGAAGATCTGGACGACTGGAGCCCACCATGCCGATTGGTGCTTCCTTCTCGTTCGGACAGACCCCGAGGCGCCGAAGCACAAGGGCATCTCGTTCATCCTCGTCGACATGAAATCGCCGGGCATCCAGGTGCGCCCGATCGTGAACATGGCGGGCTACCACGAGTTCAACGAGGTGTTCTTCGAAGACGTCCGCGTGCCGGTGGCGAACCGGGTGGGCGAAGAGAATAACGGCTGGTACGTGGCGATGACCTTGCTCGATTTCGAGCGCTCAAACGTGGCGAGCATCGCCGCGAACCAGCGGACGCTTGAACTGCTGGCCCAACAGATGCGCGAGCGCAAGCCAGGCGGCGCCTACCGCGACATCCTCCGTCACCGCCTGGCCGACATGTGGATGGCGAATGAGACGGGCCGCCTGCTCAGCTACCGCATCGCGTGGATGCAAGAATCAGGACGCGTGGCGAACTACGAAGCCTCGGTGATCAAAGTCTTTGCAACCGAACTGGCAGCACGGATCACGAACTTCGGCGTGAACCTGCTTGGGCCTGTGGGCGCACTGGAGCCGGATTCGAAGTACGCGTTGTTGGATGGGATCATGGAGAAGGGCCACCTCTCGAACGTTTCGCCGCTGATTTACAGCGGGTCGAGCGAGATTCAGCGCAACATCATCGCCACGCGCGGCCTCGGGCTCCCGCGGGACTAGCGGTGACGAACAGTTTCTACGCTCAAAACCTCGCGCGATTCCGAGCGGAAACCGCCCGCCAACTGGGCTGCGACGAATCGGCCTTCGATTCGAATGCACTGACCGTGGTTCCGCGTCCTGCCAGCTGCCGCTATAAAAATCTCGCGCTGGTGGGTACGTTCGGGACGGGGACGGTTGTCACAGTTGAACCGTCTTACGTTGAGTGGGTGCTCGGGCACGCACCGGAAAGACACTTCCTGGCGACGCGACCGTCAGAGTTCCTCGCCCCGTTTCTCACGGAAGCTGAGCGGCGCGGAGATCGTGGCATGATCTCTGGGACGGCTCTAGGTTTTGTGTGTGCGGAGCTTTCGCCTGAACCGTCCTTGCCGACCGGAGTGTCGGTCGTGCCGATTGACCGCGCCTGGCGAGCCAGCCACCTTGAAAGTGGCGTGTACGACAACTCGCTGGGCGAGTTCGGGGAAGCGTTCCCAGAAGAGTTCTGGCGCTTTGGCGTGACGCTCGCCGGTTCAGACGGTGAGCCGATGGCGGTGGCGGGCGCCTACGACGATGGCCAAGAACTGCTCGAAATCGGCGTCGATGTGGTCCGCGAGCACCGCGGAAAGGGCCTCGGCCTTGCAGTCGTTTCGACGCTGAGCCGGGTGATTCACGAGCAGGGACTGAGCGCGACGTACTTCTGTGCCGCGACCAACGTGCGCTCGCACCGGACCGCGCTGGCCTGCGGCTTTCTGCCGGTACGGACGCACACCGGCATCCGCAGACTTCCGGAATCGAATCCCGCTTAGCCCCCGTATTCCCAGCCGAGTTCGCGCTCGATGAGCATCTCGCCGCTGCGGAGGATTTCGCCATCCGTGGCGCGGCCGATAACGATCGTGTGGTCGCCAGCCTCGGTCATCTTTTCGACGTCGCAGATGAACCAGCCAAGCGAGTCATCGAGCACCGGGCAGAGGTTCGAGGCGAGGCCGTGGGGGATGTCCGCCAACTTGTCGTGCACGGTGGCCGCGGCCTCTTCGGAGCGGCCCTTGATTTTGCGACCCTCGGCTGGCATTACCACCTTGCGGGCGATCTCCAGGCCATCCTTTTCGTGGAGAAGATTCACGCTGAAGACGTTGGTCTGCTTGATGTAGCGCAGGGTGCGCGCATCGTTCTCGATGGCGACGGCGACGAGGCGGGGTTTGAAGGAGACCTGCATTACCCAGTCGGCGAGCATCGCATTCATCGAACCGTCGGCGGCTCGTGAGCCGATGACGTGCACGCCGTAAGAGAGCGCGAGCAACGCTTTTTCGACTCCCTCAAGCTCTTTCGGCTGACCGGGAAAGTTCGGAATCTGTGGTGCGGGCATTGGGTGTTCCTCCGAGGGAGCTTGGCTGAGTTCCATCGTGACACGGCGCGCGGTTTCAGGCGGTAAGGGCGGCCGACTCGCCGGCGGCAGTGTGCCGGGAGGCAGAGCGTCCGCTGACGCTCAGCCGGTAGCCGGCGTAGATGAGGATGATTCCAATGAATTCAGTCACATAAAGTACTTCGGTGTAGCCGAAGCGGGTGAAACTGCCGCCGATTCCCGGCAGCAATGCGCCGACGCTAATAAGCACGTTGCCCCACATGCGGTCCCGTTGGGCGCCGGCTTCATGGAATTTAATGGCCGAATAGGCCGCGCCACCAACCAGGAAGATGAAGGCGTAGGTGTTGATAAACGGGCTAAAGGCGCGCACCCACGTCCATTCAAAGACTTCGCCAGAGAGCTTGCTGTCGTTGGCGAGAGAGGCGTCGACCGGCGTCAAGACGACGAGGACGGCTGCGACCGAAATGAAAGCGACGAGGATCACGCTCATGCGGTCCGCGGTTTGGCGTTTGAACAGCAGATAAACGGTGCCCTGCGCGAGAGGCGCCCCGCCGAGCAATGCTCCAGCGATGTACCAGGAGCGGAAGATCGGCTCATGCCAGCCGAAGATCGCTGTGAAGCCTTCCATGAAAGTGCCCACTCCGAAGAGCAGGATGCCGGCAGCCCACCAGAGTAGATGCGGCGCCCGCTCGCGGCTGCGGTAGCGTTTGAAAACAACCCACGCGAAGTAGAACGAAAGCACGGTGGTGAGGATCGGGATGTAGTAGACGGCGTCTTGCAATGCTTTTCCTCTCAACGCGGCGGATGGGACCGTTCAGCGATTGGACGATAACTCCCTGATCCGGGGTATACTAGCGCAAATCTCGTCGTTAGCGGTGCGAGATTACTAGCTTATGGCAGGATTAACAATTTTGAATCGCATTCGCCTCTTGTCCGCCCTCCTTCTCGTTATTGCCCTCGGCGCACTGTTAGCAGCGGCCTGCGGGGGCGACGACGACACGACGAAGAGCACCGCTACGGCAGGCTCGAACACGGCCACGCCAGCCTCTTCCGCAACTTCGGGAGCGGTGAAGACCACTTACCCGGTGACCGTCACGGACCTCTTGGGCCGGACGGTGGAGATCAAGGCGAAGCCGAAGACGGTGGTGGCGCTCAGCCCAACGGCCGTCGAGTTCGTGTACGCAGCTGGCGGCACGGTAGCTGGTCGCAGCGCCTCGGTGGACTTTCCGGCGGCCGCGAAGGCAGCTCCCGAAGTGGGGACGGCCTATCAGCCAAACCCTGAACAGGTCCTGGCGCTGAAGCCTGACCTCGTCGTCGCCGATTCGATCATTCACGCCCAGCCGGAACTGAGGAAGCTGCTGGAGAACCTCGGCGTACCCGTGATCTTCGCCGGCGCGGACAGCTACCAGAAGGTACTCGACGGGCTGGCCCTAATGGGCAAGGTGTTCGATTCGAGCGAAACCACGAAATCGCTTTCCGTAAGCATTACCAAGGCGCGCGATGACGCGAAGACGGCGCTGGCGAGCAAGAGCTTGTCCGCGGTGGCCCTGATCGCCGACCGCGACCAGACGCTCTATGCGGCCAAGCCCGGCAGCTATGCCGGCGATGTGATGAACCAACTCGGCCTGAAGAACCCGGCCGCCAGCCAGCCGGACGCCGGCCCATTCCCGGGCTACACCACGCTGGCCCCGGAAAAGCTCATCGAATATAACCCCGACTACATCTTCACCATCACTCCTGCGCCGGCGCCAGCCCCGCGGCTGAGCACGCTGATCCCTCAGATCCCGCCGTTCAAGGGGTTAAAGGCGGTCACGGACAAGAAGGTCGTGGAAGCGAACCTCGAGCTCTTCCTGCAGGCTCCGGGCCCACGAATCATCGATGCCTTCAAGGCGATAACGACTGCCGTAACGGGCAGCTAAGAGAGCCGGCGCTACGATGTCAGGGATGGCGGCCCACCCAACAGCGGAACCTGGCGCCCTGGCGCGTCGTGGTGCGCTGCATGGCCGGCCACGTCCCGTGGTCATCGTCGGGCTGGCCGTCCTGCTGCTCTGCGTTCTCGGCTTTCTCAGCCTGATGTATGGCGCCGTGAGCCTCAGCCCCACCGAGGTTTGGAGCGGCCTCACTTCCGATTCCGACCTGTTCGCCCGCAACGTCGTCTGGAAGATCCGCTATCCACGGCTGATCGACGGCATGATCGTCGGCGCGGCGCTGGCCGTCTCCGGGAGCCTGCTGCAGGGCGTCACCCGGAATCCGCTCGCCGACCCGACGATCCTCGGCATGACAGCCGCGGCAGGGCTCGCCAGCGCGATCGTCATCGTCATCAACCCGCAGGTGCCGCAGTGGGGCATCACCGTGAGCTGCGTTGGGGGCGGGCTGGTCGGTGCGGGGCTGCTCTTCTTCATCGCGTGGCGCGGTGCTGTTTCGCCGGTGCGGCTGGCGCTCGCGGGCGTGGCCTTGTCGGCGTTCTTCGGGGCAGTGATCGTCGCCCTGCTTTCCAGTTCCCGCACATTCCTCCAGACCAGCCTCGGATTCCTGGCTGGCGGCCTTTACGGCTCCGAATGGCGCGAGTTTGATGCAGCGCTGCCGTACGTTGTGCCAGGGTTGGCGATAGCGTTCCTGCTTTCCGGGCGGCTCAACGCGCTCGCTCTTGGCGATGACGTGGCCGCCGGCCTGGGCGTCCTCACCGACCGTACACGGCTGGCGATCCTCGCGGTCTGCGGAGTGCTGACCGCCGCCGCGGTCTCCATCGCCGGGCTGGTGAGTTTCGTTGGGCTGGTCTGCCCACACCTGGCCCGCTTCACCGTCGGCTCGGACAACCGCTACCTGGTGCCCGTCTCTGCGCTTTATGGCGCGCTCCTGGTGACCGCCGCCGATCTTGTTGCGCGGCTGGTAATCGCCCCCTCCGAGATCCCAATGGGCATCTTCACCGCCGCCGTTGGGGCGCCGTTTCTGCTCTACCTTGTGAAGTTTCGAGGATGAAACTGACCGTTCAGGACCTCTGCCTGGGGTACGCGGGGCGGCGCGTGATCAAACACGTCTCGCTGGAGATCGATGCGGGCGAGATGGTAGCTATCGTTGGCCCGAACGGCAGCGGCAAGAGCACGCTCCTGCGCGGCATGTCGCGGCTACAGAAGCCAGAGTCCGGCCGCGTGCTGCTGGGCGAAACCGACATCCGATCACTTAGCTCGCGGGAGGTCGCGAGGCTGCTCGCCATCCTTCCACAATCGCCGGACGGTGGCTCGGATCTGACCGTGCGCGAACTCACCTGGCGGGGCCGCTACCCGCACCAGGGCATCCTCCAACGGGCGACGAAGCCAGACTACGAAGCCGTGGAGTGGGCGATGCATGCCGCGGACGTGACGGCCTTTGCTGAACGACCGCTGGTCAGCCTTTCGGGTGGCGAGCGCCAGCGGGCGTGGATCGCGCTGGCGCTGGCGCAGCAGCCGAAAGTCTTGCTTCTGGACGAACCAACGAGCTTCCTGGACATCGCGCACCAGGTGGAAGTCATGGATCTGCTGCGAAAGTTGAACCGCGAGGGGATGACGGTCGTTACCGTGCTGCACGACCTCGTGCTCGCGGGGCGGCATGCGGACAGAGTCATCGCGATTCGCGACGGCCAGGTGGAGTTTGATGGCCCGCCGAGAGAAGTGTTCGAAGCACGGGCCCTTGAGCGAGTTTTCCGCGTGCCGATGATGGTGCTTCAAGACCCGGAGACCGGCCTGCCGATTCCTCTCCCGAGCGCGGGCTCACGCTGCGACTGACGTTGGGATCACGCTAGCGGACGACGCTCCGCAGCCGGACGAAGAGGCCGCGGTAGTCCTCAAACTCGGCCCGGCCGAAGCGGAAGACCTGCTGGGCGCCGAGGTGCTCTCTTCGGACGAAGACAAACAGCCCGCCGATGATCGCCGCGCTATAGGCAATAGCACTGGCGAGGGCGGCGCCGTTAATCCCCATGCGAGGCACGAGAATGACGGCGAGCACAACGTCCAGGATGAGCCCAGTGCCTGCCACCAGCGCCGCGACCCACGGAAGCCCGCGCTGGTAGGTGTAAAAGCCTGAGAACGACTGTGCGAGCCCGTAGACCAGCACGCCGGGCAGAAGAAAGCGCAATGCACTGGCCACGCCAGCGTACTTGTCGCCGCCGAGAGCCGTCTCGATAAGGCCGGCGAGGATGAAGAGCATCCCGCAGACGCCTCCGAGGAGGACGACCGTATGGCGCATGACGCGCGTCGTAAGCTGCGCCGCGTCGGTGCGCGAAAGCGAGCCGACGCGGGCGTACGTGGCCAGGGCCAGCGAACCGCTCACCTGCCAGACGGACTCCGCGATGTAGACGGCTAAGAGGTACGGCCCTACGCCTTCTTTGCCTTCGAAGTAATCGACGATGAACAGGTCAGCCCGGTAATTGAGAAAGGAAATGCCACTGGAAATGCCTGCCAACAGCGTGAAGCGCACGACGGACCGCGCAAGACTGCCTTCGAAACGCACGTTGCGGCCGAGGTAGTTGCGGCCGAGGAGCAGCATCACGACTAGCGAGAGCGTCTGCCCAGCGGCGTACGCTCCGAGCGCCGCTTCGGGCGTGCGCAGGTCCAGGGCGAAGAACGTGACCCCGATCGCCAGAAGCGCTACGAGCGGCGGCCCAACCAGCGTGAGGTTGTACCGGATGAAGGACTCGCGGCCGAGGAACATGCCGGCGATGACGCTGTTCGCGATGACCGCCGCTGCGCTGACGCCGACAGCGAGAGCGACGCGGCTCACCTCGCCGCTGAGCGCCGTGCCGCCCACAATCCCGGCGGAGACCGCCAAAACGCCGAGTCCCAGGGCAAGACTGCCAGAGTTGAGTACCACCAGACCGGGGGCGCGCCGCTGGTTCGAAATCTGGTAGGCGGTGGCTGCGGCCAACCCTCCCGTCATGGCATTCACGAAACCGACGACGCTCAGCGCCAACCCGAACAGGCCGTAATCCGCAACGGACAGCACTCGCGAAGTGATGACGACGGTGGCCAGCGCTACAACGAGGTTCATGCCCCGGAAGAGGAAGGCGACAATCCCGCCGTAGGCGATCGACATCCGAGCCATCCTACGTCAGCGTTCCGCTAGAAGGCGGACGCCGGACACGAAAGAGGCGCCGTTTCCGGCGCCTCTTTGAATTGCGTTGCTGTGCGTTCGGCTAGTTGCTGAACGCGTTGTAGAGGCCGTCGTTGTCGCCCCCGGCGAGGTCGTTGGTGGCGTCGGCGATGGCGATGATCGGAACGTCGCTGGTAACCACCATGCCTCCCCAGAAACAACTCGGCGTTGCGCCGAAGCCGTTATCGGAGGGCGAATCCAGGTTCTGGTAAAAGACGAACGAACCGACGACCTGCTTGGTGGCCGTGTAAGTGGCCGCACCGTTGCAGCCGGCCACCCCGTTCGAGGTGTCGTTGATGGCCGTAATGGTGACGTTCGCGGTGCCGCCGTTGGCGACTGCAACGCTGACCCACGTGTTGTAGCCGTCAAGCCCGCCAGCCTTGTAAGCGCGGCGGAAGATGAGCGGGAACTTGGCGCTCGTGGTGGCGCGCGTGATCGGCACGCCATTCACGGCCGTGTAGAGGTCTTCATCGATGTAGCTGCCCGGCGAGGTCATCTTCGCGCGGAAGAGGACTGCGGCGAGAGGCTGGTCGGAAACGATCTTGGCAGCGCCGAGGAAGCCTTCAGGGACGCCCCCAACCGCTTCGTAGACGCTGTGGCTGGCGGTGCCGTTGGCCGGGACCGAAAGGTTCACGGTGTACGGGCCGCTGTTGCCGCTGTACGTAATGGTGGCGTTGGCCGCTGTCGCTCCCGGGTTGGAGAGGAGGATCTGGCTGTAGTAGCCGTCCAGCTTGATGGCCAACGGGATGGAGATATTGGTGCCGATATCGGAAGTGCCGCCTTCGACCACGAAGCCATCGTAGGAAGCGAGCTTGCGGAGGCCGCCGGTCAGGTAGGCGTCAACGCCAACCGTGATGGTCGAGCCGGTGGATGTCAGAGTCGCGGCCATAATGGCGTTCGATGTACTTGCGGGCATGGCCTGAGTGGCCTCCGCAGCGTTTGCCTGGGGGCCGAAGGTGATTTGGCCGCCAACCGGGATGGGATAGCCAGCGGCACATCCGCTGCCGCCGGGACCGGTGTCATTCACGGGAGCGCGGCTGCCGCCTGGGAACGAATAGAGGATCGTTACGCACGCTTGGGCCGTGCCAGTGTTGGCGATCGCGAAGCGTGTGTTGTACGTGTTATCGAGGGCGTTGGTGATGTACGGCAGGGTGACCTTGGAGCCACCCGTGGGGTAGGCGTTGTGAATCGAATAGGACTTGCGGCCGGTATTTGATTCAATGTCGCGCACGAGCAGGGCGTTAATCGGCTGGTCGCTGGAGAGCACGCCCACGCCGCGGAACCCTGGAGTAAGACCGGAGTTGATGGCCTGCGCGAAGACACGCGTGCCACCAACGGGGACGTTCACAAAGGGGACGCTGGCGGAGGGGATCAACACGCCCGCAGGCGTGTAAATGTCCATGACGATCGTCGCCGGAGCGGTGCCGTTATTCTGGGCGATCGCGCTGGTGTTTTCCTTGCTGTTTGGCAACAGCGCGGGGAGCACCTCGACGTTTGAAAAGCCGCGGCCGAACCGAATCTCCTGTGGAGTGCTCGCGCCGCTCGTTGCGCTGACGCCCGCTACCGGGATCAGCATCACCACGCCTAACGCCACAAACAGCGCCAGCGGACGGATTCGAATTCGCTTCATGGATACTCTCCTCATCACTCGCAGTGTAAGAACCGCGTGCAAGTAGGGTCAACGAACTTGGCCGTTGCCCAGCCGGGGTGCGTGTAAACGGTGTGTAACTTCTCGATCGTGACGCTCCTTCAGGAGAATTGATTCAGGGCCTGAAAGACCACCACGAGTAAGAACGCACCGCTAACCATGCCGACGACCAGCTTTGTGCCACTCACCGGGCCATTCTGCCACGAGGATTGCTAATACGCCTTATCCTTACTTTGACCTGCGCAGGTAGGCTCTATCGCGGCGCCATCTCGCGGGTGGCGGTCATGATAAGCTCGCGCCGGATGGCTGGATCCGGGTTGAACGAAAAGAGCGACAGGAACGCGGTGTCCACGCCGGCGTCCATATAGCGCTTCACGTGGGCGTTCCGCTCTTCGGCCGTGCCGCTGACGATGAGGTCGCTGACGACATGCTCGGGGACGGCGGCGAGCGCTGCTTTGCGGTCACCAGCGTCCCACGCCTCCCACATCGGACCCAACACATCGCCGCGGCCAAGCCACTGGTGGAATGCCTTGTACACGGGAACGTTGAGGTAGGCGTTGATGTGACGGCGGCGGCCAGTGTTAGCCTCGGGCGTCATCGGGTCCACGTTTACCATCAGCCGGGCGGTGATCTCGATCGCGTTTGCATCTCGCCTGGCGGCGGTAGCGGCAGCCCGAACGACGGCGACGGACTTCTTCACGTCCTCGGCCGAGAGCCAGTTAATGATGCAGCCATCACCAACCTCGCCGGCGACGGTGAGCATCCCCGCGCGCAGGGCCGCGACATGAATCGGGACGGGCTCCACGGGCGGACGGGAGAGCCGGAAGCCATTGACGGAGAACGTCTCGCCTTCGAACACGACCCGTTCGCCAGCGAGAGCCGGGCGAAGGAACTGCACCATCTCCTTGACGCGCGTGGCCGGCTTGCTGAATTTGCCACCGTTCCACTGCTCGACGATGGGCTGTGAGCCGGAGCCGATCCCGAGGTGAAACCGGCCGGGAGCAAGCTCTGCGATGCCCGCCGCCGACTGAGCGAGCGTGGCCGGTCCACGAGTGTAGACGTTCGCAATAGCGGTGCCGAGCCGCATTTGGGTGACGCCAGCTAGCACCGCTAGAGGACTGAAACAGTCAATGCCGTCCACTTCGAACGACCAGGCGTCGGTGTAGCCGAGACGCTCCGCTTCGCGGGCGATTTCGACGTGCTCGGTGAGCGAAAAGCCTTCCAACGGGACTGATAACGACCAGCGCTTCTGCATCTCATGACTCCCCATTCATCAGGCGCTGCATCCTCGCGATGAGCATCGGCACCTGCTGTTCGAACGTTGCGCTTTCTGGATTCGATGCTGTCGCTTCGAGGTAGTGGGCGTAGAGGCCCTCGAGGATAATGGCCAACTTATAAACCGCGAGGACGTGGTAAAAGGTGAATTCGCGCATCGAACGGCCGCTCTTCGCTTCGTAGCGGTCGCGCAAAGCGGCGATGTCGGGAAAGCCGGGCTGGCTTGTTAGGCGGGCGCGGTCTTCGCTCACCCACTTCATGCCTTCTGGCGGCGGCTCGTCGCCGGGGTCCCCCCAGGACGACAGCAGGTACCCGAGGTCGGCTAATGGGTCGCCGACGGTCGCCATCTCCCAATCGAAAACGGCGATGAGGCGCGGTTCGCTGCGCGCAAACATCACGTTGTCCAGCTTGTAGTCGCCGTGGACCACCGTGGACGGGCCGGATACCGGCATCTTCTCGCGGAGCCAGGCGGTGGCGGCGTCGAGACCCGGCAGTTCACGGGTGCGCGGGCGGGTCAATTCCCACTGCTTGCTCCAGCGGCCGATCTGACGTTCTAGGTAGCCCTCAGCCTTGCCGCCGATGCCCGCTGCCTGCCAATCAACGCCGTGCAGCTCAACCAGCCCATCGACGAGTTCCTCGGCGACCGTCGCGCGCGCCTCAGGCGTGTCGTACGCGGCGGGCATCTCGGCGCGTATCACTTCGCCGTCGCAGCGGGACATCAGATAGAAGGGCGCGCCGATGACCGAGGTGTCTTCGCAGACGGCAATCGGCTGCGGCACGTGGGCTTTGCCGTAGAGCGCGGAAATGAAGCGGTATTCGCGGACGACGTCGTGGGCCGTGGGCAGCAACGGCCCACGCGGCGGCCGCCGGAGCACCCAGCGGTCTTCGCCGCGAGTGACAAAAAATGTCTCGTTCGAAAAGCCGGCGATGTGCTTCTGCACCTCGATCGGGCCGGGGGCGCCGGCGGCGTTCGCGTTCACAAATCGCTCGAGCGCGGCAACGTCGATCAACTGGTCGAGTGAAGTTTCAGTCACGGTGAATGTCCTCCGCGGGTGAGCCTGACGAGTCTTGCCGACGGTTCGAGGGGCGTCAACCGGCGCACCGCATGCGGACTGCGTAGAATCGGAGGGATGGACCTCTACGAGGGGACAATTGGGAAGCGCGACCGGCGCACGTTTCTGGCCACGCCCCTGCCGGAGGAGACGCTCCGCCGCATCCTCCAGGCTGGGCGCATGACGCCCAGTTCGAAGAATGCGGAACCGAATCGCTTTGTGGTGGTCACCGAAACAGCTGGCAAGGCGGCTTTGGCGGCGCTCAGCCCGATGGCGAAGTGGCTAGCGGAAGCGGCGGTGATCGTCGTGATCGTACAGACGCAGAAGCACGAATTCGATGCCGGGCGCTGCGCGCAGAACATGATGCTGGCGGCGTACAACGATGGCGTCGGCTCATGTCCCGCGCACCCGCCTGAGGCCGCGTTGGCCGAGCTGCTTGGTGTCCCAACCGGGATGCCGATCAACCGTGTCATCGGCTTTGGGTACATCAATCCTGAGCGGCCGGGCGCGCCGCCGGCGGTGGCACGCAAGCGGCTTCCGCTCGAAGAACTGGTCCATCAAGAATCCTGGTAATTCGCCCAGTGGGGCAAAGGAACACGCATTGATCGAACTCACCGAAGAGATGAAAACGGCCATCAGCACCTCGTTCACGGACGGGCTCTCGCTGCTCGTTGGTACAGCTTCGAAAGCTGGCATGCCGGACATGGCCTACAAGGGCAGCACGATGGCCTTCGATAGCGACCACCTGGCGTTTTGGGAACGGAGCCACGGCCAAACGCTTCGCAACCTGGAGGAGAACGGCCAGGTTTGCATGATGTATCGCAACCCGCAGACCCGGCTCTCGCTGAAGTTCTTCGGCGTGGCCGAGTTGTTGAAGGATGGACCCGTGCGTCAGCAGATCATGGACCGCACGGTGGAATTCGAACTGAGCCGCGACCCCGAGCGAAAGGGCGTCGCCGTGCTCGTCCGGATCGACAAGATTTTACAGGTTGGGCAAGTCGTCCAGGAGCGCTGAACGCGACATGTTGACGATTCCAGCGAACTTCGCCGAGGCGATGCGCGACGTCTACGGCGCGGAGGGCGCGGCGTGGCTGGCGCAGTTGCCGAAGATCGTCGAGGAGTGCGCCTCGCGGTGGTCGTTGACAGTCGTCGAACCGTTCCAGCCGCTGAGCTACAACTGGGTCGCGCCCGCGACCGGTGGTGACGGGACGCCGCTGGTCCTCAAGGTGGGTTTTCCCTGCCGTGAACAGCGCAACGAGATTGAAGCGCTGCAAGTGTACAGCGGGCGCGGCATTGCACGACTAATCGAATCCGACCCCAAAGTGGGGGCGCTGCTGCTCGAGCGGCTGCGGCCCGGCGTGATGCTGGACACCGTCGAAGACGACGCGAAGGCGTCGACGATCGCAGCCGATGTGATGCGCGCCCTCTGGCAGCCTGCCCCGCCGGGCCACACTTTGCCGACGGTTGCCGACTGGGGCAAAGGCTTCGAACGGCTGCACAAGACCCTGGGCGACGGTTCGGGCCCTTTCCCTGCAGACATGCTGGCCGAAGCGGAAGAGGCATTCGTCTCGCTGCTTGCGACATCGGCCGCGCCGGTGGTGCTGCACGGCGACCTGCACCACTTCAACATCCTCAGTGCCGAACGCGAATCGTGGTTAGCGATCGATCCGAAGGGCGTGGTCGGCGAGCGAGCCTACGAAGTGGGCGCGTTCCTGCGGAATCCGTGGCCGAAACTGCTTTCCGAGCCGAACCCACAAGCCATAGTCTCCCGGCGGCTCGACATCTTCTCAGCAGAATTGGGATTCGACCGCCAGCGGCTGTGCGGGTGGGCTTTCGCCCAGGCCGTACTGTCCGCCTGGTGGACGTGGGAAGACCACGGGCGGGTGCCCGAGCGCGCGGTCGCGTTTGCGGAACTGTTGCGCGGCGCTTAGCCCCAGCCAGCCTCGGGAACTCGGATCACGCCAGGCCCGTTGGACGCTAATGCCGACTCAGGCGGGCGCCGACTCGGTGACCACCGTCATCGGGCTCCAACGCCCAATCACACCCTGGCCGTGGCAACTGACCGACTTGCCGTCGACGTTGTCGATCTCGGACATGAGCCCCAGGGCGACGGTGAAGCCAGTCAACTTGTCTGGCACGTGCTCGTAGCGGTCGACGACCTTGCCGTCCGCTTCGAATTCCACCGTGTCTGCCGCCTGGTCATAGGTGATGCGATAAGCGTGGGCCTGGCCCTGGCCGGTGGGCAGGTCATCCAGCTCGTTGAAGATACAAAAGGCGCGTGCTTCGCCGGTATCGGGAATGGCGGCGCCGGGGAACGGCAGGCGGCCGTAGACGGTGGCTAGGGTGTCACCACCGGTGAAGAAATCCAGCGCCCAACCAGTGGTCAGGTCGAGCAAGTTCCACGAGACGTAGCCGTCGTAGAGGTTGCCGGGCGCGGTGCCGATGGTGCGCGCAGCGATCTGGATTTCGAAGGTGATGCGGCCGCCGGGCGGCACCGCGAAGCGCTCTTTCGAGAAGTACATGTGCTTGGCGTTGTCGAGGATCTGCACGCGGTCGTTTCCGCGGGTATACGGCACAGCCGCCACCTGCAGCCAGCCATTGCGCACGAGCACGACGGCGCCAGGCTCTTTGTACTGCCAGACCGAGCCATCGGGTAGCGGGAAGGCGCCGATCGCCCACTTGGAATCTGGCTCAAGGATGCGGTTGAAGTCGCCGACGACGGTCTGGGTGGTGGGGGCGGAAGGAGCCTCTGTGGTCATGACCCAAGGGTAGCGGGGTGTGGGGAGAGGCGGTAGCGAGCACGGTTACAAGCGGTCGTTCCAGTAGGATGTACGGCGGCTGGTGTGGGCGACCGCGATGATCTCAAGCGTCTCGCCGATCGCCCGATAAACCATCCGGAACGGATACGAGCCCACGGGGAGGCTTCTACAGCCGCGGAATTCCCGTCTACCGGCGTTCGGAAATTCCATGGCCTGGTCAATGCGCCCCCTTGAGCGCATCGAGAAACGAATTGGCGATGTCCAGATTCCGCTCGATGTACTAATTGGCAGTGGCAAGGATTTCATCCTGGTCCGCGCTACGGAATTCGTAGTCGCGCATCAGCCACCAGTTTTCTGGCGCGAGACATCACCTCTTCGCCTGGGATGCCTGGCACCCCAGAATCAGACTCTTCGATGCGCCGCTTAATCTCGGCGTCCCAATCGATGTCGGGAGCGGGCGGGTGCTCGAGACTGTCCATGATGTGCGCGGCGAGGAATTCGCGGTCCTCGGGGGCCAGTTTCAGGGCCTCAGCCAGCAATTCTTCGGCGGCGGTGCTCATGCGAGCATCCTAACATCGTCTCAACGAGCCGACTGTGAACTGCCATCTTGACAACTTCTTAGCTTGCACCTAAGGATACAAGGGATGTTCTCGGGGCGGGGTGTAATTCCCCACCGGCGGTTAAAGCCCGCGACTCCCGAGGCCACGCCCGCGTGGCCTTGGGACTGACCCGGTGAAATTCCGGAGCCGACGGTTAAAGTCCGGATGGGAGAGGACAATGCGCGCGTCTGCCTAACCGTGGACTGCGCGCCGCGCTTTGGCGCACTCTCAGGCCGCCCCGTGCATTAGTACGTTTTGGGGCAGCGCCGTTGTTCAACCACCCGAGAGTCTCGTTAGTTCAGCCAGCCCTCAGGGGTGACTTCTGATGTTTACAGGAATCATCGAAGAAGTAGGCACCGTGGTTGAAGCGGGCGAAGGCACGCTTCGCATTCGCGCCCCGCACATCCTCACCGATAGCCACCTGGGCGATTCGATCTCCATCAACGGTGTGGACCTGACGGTGGCCGAGATGGACAGCGAAATGTTCTTCGCCAACCTCATGCCGGAGACGTACCGCCGGTCGAACCTCGGCGAACTGCGGCCGGGCGACCTCGTAAACCTCGAACGCAGTGTGCGCCCCAGCGACCGCCTGAGCGGCCACATCGTGCGAGGCGTGGTCGAGGGCGTGGGCACGCTGCATTCGATGACTCCTGAGGCGGAGGCGATCATCGCGCGCATCACCACGCCGCCAGAACTGCTGCGCTACATGGTGGTCAAAGGCCCGGTCTGCATCGACGGCATCAGCCTCACGATCGTGGACAAGACGGCAGATTCGTTCTCCGTCTCGCTGGTGCAGTACACGCAGGAGCACACCAACCTCATCCGCCGCAAGCCGGGCGACCAGATAAACCTGGAGACCGACATCATCGCGCGATACGTCCAACAGTTCGTGGAAGCGACCACTACGGGAGTGCAATCATGACCGAGCGAGATCCCGTGATCGTCTCCGTCCCCGAGGCGATTGAAGAGTACCGGCGGGGCCGCTTCGTGATCATCACCGACGATGAAGACCGCGAGAACGAGGGAGACCTTGTTATGGCGGCCGAATTCATCACGCCGGACGCGATTAACTTCATGGCGAAGTACGGCCGTGGGCTGATCTGCTGCTCGATCACGGAGGCTCGCGTGGCGGCGTTGAAGCTGCCGATGATGGCCGAAGACAACAATTCACACTTCGGCACGCCGTTCACCGTCTCGGTAGAAGCGCGCACCGGCGTAACAACAGGGATCAGCGCAGCTGACCGCGCTCGCACCATTCAGGTGCTGCTCAACCCAGAATCGCAAGCCGACGACCTGGTGCGTCCCGGCCACATGTTCCCGTTGCGAGCACGCGCGGGCGGCGTGCTGGTGCGCGCCGGCCAGACCGAGGCGAGCGTGGACCTCGCGAAACTCGCGGGCCTACAGCCTGCTGGCGTGCTCTGCGAAATCATGAAGGCCGACGGTGAGATGGCTCGCATGCCGGACCTTAAGCGCTTCGCCCGCCGCCACGGCCTGAAAATAGTGACCGTCAACGAGATGATCCGCTATCGCCTGCGCACCGAACGGCTTGTCCACCGCGTGGCCGAGACGAAGCTGCCGACGCCATCCGGCGAGATGCTCATCCTGGCTTACAAGACGGACAACGACCCGGCGGAGCACGTCGCCGTGGTGAGCGGCCCGATCGACCCTGACAAGCCAACCCTGGTGCGCGTTCACGACCAGTGCGTCACGGGGGACGTTTTCGACTCGTTGCGCTGCGACTGCGGCGAGCAGAAGGACCGCGCGATGGCGATGATTGGCGAGCAGGGCGGCGTATTCCTGTACATGCGCCAGGAGGGGCGCGGCATCGGTCTCCACAACAAGCTGCGCGCGTACGAATTGCAGGACCAGGGGATGGACACCGTGGACGCCAACCTGGCGCTTGGCTTCCCCGCGGACCGGCGCGATTACGGCATCGGCATGCAGATCCTGCTGGACATCGGTGTGCGCAAAATGCGCCTGATCACGAACAACCCGATGAAGCGCGCCGGGCTGGAGGGCTACGGCCTGGAAGTGGTGGAGCGCGTACCGATTGAGACCGCGCCGAATCCGCACAACATCCGCTACCTGGACACCAAGCGCCGCCGCATGGGCCACATCCTGGACGGACTGGAATCGATGGGAGCGGCGAAGTGACCCGCACCGTGGTTTGCGAATGGGTCGCCGCCAATGCCTGAACTCGAAGGCTCACTTGATGGGGCGGGGATGCGGGTGTGTGTCGTTGTCTCGCGATGGAACGAATTCATCACGCGGCAGCTGCATGAAGGCGCAGTGACCACGCTGCGCGAGCGGGGCCTGCTCGAAGCGGACGTCACCACCGCGTGGGTGCCGGGCGCCTTCGAAGTGCCGACGGCAGCCAAATGGGCCGCAGAGAGCGGGCGGTTCGATGCGGTCGTTTGCCTTGGGGCGGTGATCCGCGGCGAAACGGCGCACTTCGAATACGTTGCCGGCGGGGCCGCGGAGGGCATCCGCTCGGTCTCGCTTGGCACTGGCGTGCCGGTGATCTTCGGGGTGCTAACGGTCGACAACATCGAGCAAGCGCTCTCGCGTACGGGGGGCAAGGACGGCCACAAAGGCTCGGAGTCCGCGCAGGCGGCGATCGAGATGGTCAACCTGCACAGGATGATGGAAAAGCCTTAGGTTCGTCCCAACCTGCGTTCGACCACGCCTCCGGCAACCCTCGCAGAGGCAACGAAGACCACGTAGCCGAGCACCAGCATGACGCTCATCATGGCAATCACCGTGTAGAGCCCCGGATTACCCATCGGGTCTTCGAGCCTGCGGCGGGCGATAGAGAGGAATAGCTCGGGCTGCGTGGCCGGGTCCCAACTGTTCAAACGCAACACGCGCCCCAGGTAAATACCGGCGCCGCTCAGCGCGAGGGTGGCGAACGTCAGCGCCCAGCCCGCAACCGCCCCGAAGCGGTCGCTGACCACCGAATGGACGAGGTAAAGCGAGGCGTACCCCAAAAGCAGACCGGTCCCGCCAAAGGTGGCAAACATCACGATGTCGAACCAGAGCGGGACCGATTCCCATGTGTTGCCCGCATGCACCATGTCGGTCACCAGGTAGGGCGCGTTTGGCAGGAAGAGCAACCACGCGACGCCCGCGGAGATGATTACAGGCCCTGGCATCCGCCAGCGGTGCGCGGCGAACGTCGCGAGGCCGAGAACCATCGCAAGCCACGCCAGCGCCAGGTTCCAGCGCAGGAATTCGAGCTCCTCGGATCCTGTCTGCTGCATGCGTACGGAGATCAGCGCGACACTCGCCGCGGAGCAGGCACACAGCACGGCAAGCAACGCAATGAGTCCGGTCGCCGACGGTCGCAGCTTTTCCATGGCTGTGTAGTTTACAGCGGCTGTCTAGCCTCGCGGGCCAGTTGGTCAAGGACGAGCACGTCTGTCGGGAAGGCGAGCGGATTCGGTGGCCGTGCGGGGTCAAACCACGCGAGTTCGGTGAGCTCACCATCGGCCGGGTAAAGTTCACCGCCGATCACGGTCGCCGCGAACCACACGCCGACGGTCTGCTTGTCGCGGTTGTGGAAGTTCGAGTGGACGGCAACAACGGCACCGAATTCGACCGTGAGGCCCGTCTCCTCCTCGCATT
The DNA here is from genome assembly GCA_038323265.1 of Tepidiformales bacterium. GTDB lineage: Bacteria > Chloroflexota > Dehalococcoidia > Tepidiformales > Tepidiformaceae > PNKC01. Next base: position 7,567 of record JBBQGT010000010.1, on the reverse strand, counting down.
CGCGGATGCCAGCGAGGCGGATGTCTTCGTCCCACTCCACATAGCCGCAGGGGATGCACCAGTGCCCCGCGTACTCTCCCGAGGCGCGCTTGCCGAGCAGGACACACCCCACGGCGTCCCGTATAACGGCCGCGACGCCGACAGCGGGGTTTCGATAGCGCACGAAACCACAGGCGGGACAGAACGGGCGGCGTTCGCCACCGCGGTAGTCGAAGAAGAGCGCACCACCGCAGTCTGGGCAATAGCGGCCCTTCGGCTGGGCAGTCTTCTCGCGCCAGGCGCGATGCGGATCCCGTGGCGCGCTCACGGCGTGGGGAGTTGGCCGGAGGCGCGCAGATTGGCGAGCGTGGTGAGATCGTCGGCGATCTTGGCGATCGTGATTTTGACGCTGGCGTTGGCTGGCTGGTCTCCGGGGCCCCAGTGCTCGCTGGCGCGCGAAATCACCACGTCGGGCACACCGGCGATGCCGCCGATGTGGCGGAGGATGCGCGCCACATCCGTGACCCCCGGCTCGGCGTCCCCGTTGGCGATGCCAATCAGGGCGAAAGGCTTGCCGCCGACTTGCGGCTCATCGATGAAGTCGAGGGCGTTCTTGAGGCCGCCCGGGACCGCCCCGTGATACGAGGGGACAGTGATGACGAACGCGTCAGCCGCCTCACAAGCCGCCCGCCAGGCGCTGACGCTTGCCGGATACTGGTCGTCCGGGCGACCATCGAGCACCGGCAGGGAGCCGATTTCGAACGGCTCGCACTGGGCGCCGCCGGCCTCCAGGACCTGGAGCGTAAAGCGCAACGCGCGGTCAGCGCTGCTGCCCCGCCGGATGCTGCCGTTGATACCGAGAATGCGGATTGGCATGGCTGTAGTAGGCAATACCGCAGGCTCAACAGGCAAGCGCAAGGCCCGCCGCCCGGTGAGCAGCAACCGTCCGTGCCGTAGACTCCCGCTGTGGCGAACGGAATCACGGTGGTGGGCAGCCTGATGATGGACCTCGTGGTGCGCGCCCCGCGGCTTCCGCGAGTTGGCGAATCGCTGCTGGCGCACGACTTGCAGACGTTCGTGGGCGGCAAGGGCGGAAACCAGGCGCTGGCCGCGCTGCGCGCTGGCGCCAGCCCCGTTTCGATCATCGGCCGCGTTGGGCGCGACAGCTTCGGCGACGAAATTGTTGAGACGCTGAAAAGTAACGGGCTCGACTGCGGCCACATCTCGCGCGACGACGAGAGCGGCACCGGGGTGGCTGTGCCAATCGTCTTCGACGACGGCCAGAACAGCATCTTCGCCATCCCGCGGGCCAATTTGCGGCTTGGGGCGAGCGAGATCGAAGCCGCTGCGGTCGCGATTCAGTCTTCGCGCATGCTGCTCGTCCAGTTTGAAGCGGGGATGCCTGCCACGCTACGGGCGATGCAACTGGCGCACGAGGCTGGGGTGCGCGTGCTCCTCAACTCGGCGCCTATCGCCCCGCACCCGCCAGAAATGCTGGCCCTCGCCACCTACCTCGTGGTCAACGAAGTGGAAGCGGCGGCGCTGGCGCCCAACGTCGCGAGAGACCACCTCGCCGAGGCGCGAGCGTTGATGGCAAAGGGGCCGGCGGCGGTGTTCGTTACGCTGGGCGAACTCGGCAGCCTCGTTGTCTCACAAGGGTTGGCCGAGTTCGTGCCGCCATTCGTGGTGCAGGCGGTGGACAGCGTGGGCGCCGGCGATGCCTATTGCGGGGCGCTCGCAGTGGCCCTTTGCGAGGGCAGGAGCTTGCTCGAATCGGCGCGGTTTGCGAGCGCCGCGGGCGCTTGCAGCGTGCTTTCGCCGGGCGCAGCCGCTTCGCTCCCAACGCGGGCGCAGATTGAGGCGATCTTGGTTCGCGGCGAAACCGGCGGGTAAGGAATTTGGTCCCGGCGGGTTGATGATGGCCCCGGTGCGCGCTGATACTGGGCGTGGCGCCGAGAAGGTTGGTTTTCCGTCCACCTGCAACGATTCTGTCCGCTCTGTGACCGCGCTTTCCAGGAAAGCGAGGCGGTGCTGCGCTGCGAAGGCTGCGGCGTAATGCATCATCCGGGCTGCTGGGTCACCAACGGTGGCTGCGCAACCCAGGGCGAACACAAAGTAACACCAATCGCCCATGCGTACTCCACCGGCCGCCCAATCGGCGACTCCGCGCCGCATCCCGGCGATGGGACTCGCACCCGTGAGGCGCAGCAGACTGAAGCGATTCACTCCGAGACCGCTGCCGTGCCGGTCTCCGTAGAGACCCTTGCGCAGCCCCCTCCTCTCGCCACCGAACAGTGGCCGGTGATCGGCGGCGCCCCCGTACCGGCCCGCGTGCAACGCCAGCACCCCGCGGAAGGCTTCACTCCGCCGTCAGCGCCACGGCGGTACATCCCCCCCGATGGGGACCCCCATGCCGCCCGCAAGCCGCTGCCGAAGATCTACAACAGCCGCGGCATCCTCGAATATTGGTACATTCCGGCGGCGCTGTTCGTCGTTGCGGTGGTCGCTTTCGGCGTGATCTGGGGCGTTGGTAAGCTCACCGCGGACGACAAGCCGGTGACCGCTTCGAACCTCACGCCTGGCCCCACCCAACAGATCGGCGGCGCAGTTTCGACGGCGACGGCTGGCTCTGCGACCACACCGCTTCCCGCAACGACCGGCACGACTAGCACCACTGGACCGGGCAAATTCAAGCAGGGTGACACGGTGGTGGTAACCGGTGCTGGCGACTGCCTGAACGTGCGTGTCGCGCCGGGACGGACGAACGATAAGGGCGAGGTGAATCCGAGCATAGTCTGTCTGAACGACGGCATCGAAGTGAAAGTGCTCGCCGGCCCCCAGGCCGCCGGGGATCTCACCTGGTGGAAAGTGGCAACAACGCTGGGCGACGGCTGGGCGGCCGAAGATTACCTGGTGCGCAAGCCCTAGCCAGCGAAGCGCGTGCCAAGTCTGCGATCTACGATGGAAGTATGACCCCACTCCTTGAGAAACGATCCGCGCTGCTGGCCGAACTGGCGAGCTACCCCGAGGTCGTCGTGGCTTTCAGTGGCGGCGTTGACTCGACGCTGCTGGCCGCGTTGGCGTACGAAGCGTTGGGCGACCGTGCACGCGCCATCACCGGACTCTCTCCATCCGTGGCCGCATCCGAGCGCGAAGATGCCGCCGAGATGGCCGCGCTGATCGGAATCGCGCACGCGTTCATCGAGACGCACGAGATGGACAACCCAGACTACGTCGCGAACAGCACGATGCGTTGCTTTCATTGCAAGGACGAGCTTTACGGCCTGCTCGAAGCGATCGCGCGCGCGGCGGGGCAGGCGGTCGTCGTGGACGGCACGAACGCGGACGACGCAGGAGACTGGCGGCCTGGCCGCAAGGCAGCGACGGAGCACGGTGTGCGCAGCCCATTGCTGGATCTGAACGTCACGAAAGACGAAATCCGCGAGCTTTCACGCCAGATGGGCTTGCCGACCTGGGAGAAGCCGGCGATGGCCTGCCTCGCCAGCCGCATCCCGCACGGCACGCCGGTGACGGTCGAGTCGCTGGACCAGGTGGGCGCCGCCGAGGCCGTTTTGCGCGCCTTCGGCATGCGCCAGGTTCGCGTTCGCCACCACGGCGACGTGGCCCGCATCGAAACGGACGACGATGGCATGGCCGTCGCCTTCGCGCCCGAGAATCGCGGCAAGCTGGTGGCGCGGCTTCAGAATCTCGGCTTCAAACATGTGGCCCTGGACCTCGCGGGCTATCGCAGCGGCAGCATGAACAAGGTCTAAGCGCAGTCTTATTCCTCCGGCCACCAGCGGTAGATCCCCAGCTCCGTCCGCCCGCTCTCATCGAACCGCACACCTTCATCGGCGAGCAACCGCAGCTGTAAGTCCGCGTTCAAGCCACGATTCTTGAAGCTGATTTCGCCACGCACGTTGATCACCCGCCACCAGGGGACCTCGTTCTCATCGTTCGGCAGGTAGTGCAGCGCGTAGCCTACGGCCCGCGCGGCGGCTGGCGCGCCGAGTTCGAGCGCAACCTGCCCGTAGGTCACCACGCGGCCAGGCGGCACACCTCGGACGAATTCGTAGACGCGGTCGTAAAACGTCTCGGTCAGGCTGCCGGTGGGGTTCAGTGCCATTGAGCCGTATTATCGGCACTCACCATGACCGAAGCACTACCAGCCGCGCTTACCGGAACCCGCGTCATCAGCGCGGGCCAGATCCTTGCCGCCCCTTTCTGCGCCACTCTCCTCGGAGAGTTCGGCGCTGAAGTGATCAAAGTCGAACAGCCAATAATCGGCGACCCCAACCGCGGCAACGTCTCGTTCGCCCAGGACAACCGGGGCCAAAAATCCGTAACCCTGAAGCTGGGCCACCCTGAAGGCAACCGCATCTTTCGCCAGTTGTGCGACGTCTCGGATGTAGTGGTCGAAAACTTCCGGCCGGGAACCCTGGAGAAGTGGGACCTCGCACCAGACTCCCTGCGCGAAACCGCGCCGGGTCTGGTCGTCGTTCGCATTAGCGGCTACGGGCAGACCGGGCCATACAAGGACCGAGCCGGCTTCGACCGCGTGGCGCTGGGGTTCGCAGGCGTGACTTATGTCACGGGCTACCCGGACCGCCCGCCCGTGCGCCCCGGGTACTTCGTGGCGGACTACGGCAGCGGCGTGTTTGCGGCGTTTGGCGCGTTGGCCGCCTTACAGGCTCGCCAGCTGACTGGCCGCGGACAGGACGTGGACGTGGCGCTCTACGAATCCGTCTGGCGGATGAGCGGATCGCACGCCGCCGGCTTCGGGATGACCGGCCTCAACCGCGAGCGTTCGGCCAACTACTTCCCGGGCGTCGTGCCAGCCGAGCAGTTCGAAACCGCCGACGGCCACTACCTGATCATCAACGCCACCACGCAGCGCGTCTTCGAACGGCTGTGCGAGGCGATCGGTCAGCCAGACCTGCCGAAGAGCGAACTGTTTACGCCGCGCAAGAATCTTCATGCGAACCACGAAGCGATCCATCACATCCTCGGCGAGTGGGTGCAGGCGCACACGCTGGAAGTGTGCATGAAGGTGCTCAACAAGTTCGGCGTGCCCGCGAGCAAGGTCTACGCCACCAGCGACATCGTCGAGGACCCGCACTACGCGGCCCGCGAGCAGGTGTTGAAGGTGGACAGCGCGGACTTCGGGCCGCTGCTGCAGCCGGGCGTGGTGCCGCGCCTGACGGACACGCCAGGGCGCGTCTACGGCCGCGCGCCGAAGCTCGGCGAGCATAACGCGGAGGTCTTCGGCGGATTGCTCGGCATTGGGGCGAGCGAACTCGAGCGGTACGCCGCCGAGGGGATCATCTAGAGGTGATGACGCGCGGGATGGCGGCCGTGCTCGGCGTCTGGGCAGTGGGCGCCATTGGCCTGCGCGTGGTCGTTGTGCCGCCACAGTTCTGTCCGCCGGTCACTTCTGCCGGGGCGCTGGAGAGCGCGAAGGCGGCCGCTGGCTGGATCGAACGGGCGCAACAGCCGGACGGCAGCTACACCTACGAATTCAACGCGGACGAGAGCACCTATTCGGCCGAATACAACTCGGTGCGCCACGCCGGCGTGACCACCTCGCTCTACCAGTTGGCCGCCATCGACCCCAGCGTTCTGCCAACCGCCGACCGCGGCCTGACGTGGATGCAGGACCACATGGCCCGTTACAACGGCTGGGCAGCGCTACAGGACCCTTTCGACGGCACGATCGAACTGGGCGCGGACGCGCTCATGCTCACCGCGCTCGCCCAACGCCGAATCGCAACCAACGACCCCCAGTACGACTCGTTAATGCACGAAGTCGCCCGCTTCATCCTCGTCATGCAGCAGGACGACGGCAGCTTCCTCCTGCGCTGGCTGCCGCAGACCGGCGCGCCCGACCCGACGGAACGCTCGAAATACGCCACCGGCGAGTCGTTCTGGGCGCTGGCGATGATGCACCGGCTGTTCCCGACGGAGGGCTGGGACGTACCAACCCGCAAGGTCGCTGACTATCTGTCACTTCACCGAGACACCGTCGAGAAGCAGAAGTTTCCGCCCTGGGCGGACCAGTGGGCGGCGTACGGCCTGGCTGAAATGGCTGCCTGGCCCGGCCCCGGCCCACAACTGAACGAAGCTAACGTGACTTACGCGCGCAGCCTCGCCGAACGCTTCGGCTTCCTCGTGCGCGTTGAATCGCAACGGCGGGATAACGCTTTCTCAGACGTGATTCATGGGCGCCAGGCGCGGGCCGCCGGGATGGGCACGTGGGGCGAAGGCCTCGATTCGCTCTGGCGGCTGAGCGGCCTCGATTCCCGATTAGCGCATATGCAAGCGAAGATCGGCGAGCGCGCGGCCTGCACCTCGGGCATGCTCGCCGAACGGCAGATCAAGGCCGGCGACCCAAATACTGGCCCAGACGTGCCGCGGCTCGGCGGCTGGTTCACCGATGGCGTGACGCGCATGGATGACCAGCAGCATGCGCTCTCGGCCCTGCTGCGCGGCCGCGAAATCCTCGATAGCCGCTCGAAGGAGCAAAAGTGAACACCTACTGGCAACTCGCGGTCTTCTTCTTCGCGGCCATCAACCCGGCATCGGTGGCTCTTGCCACGGCGCGGCGCGGAGCGGACCGCGACGCACGCCCTCGCTGGCAAACCCCGGCGATCGCCATCGTCATCGCCGTGGTCGTCTACGCTGCTGTGGCGTTCGGGTCCGAACGCATCCTCGACGGCCTGGATATTGAGCCCGAGTCGTTCAGGGTGGCTGCCGGGATCGTGATGGCGGCAGTCGGAGTGCTCATTATCTGGCGCGGCGCGTTCGACCCTCAAAGCGAAGACGCCGGGCTCCAGGCAGCTGTGTTCCCGCTGGCATTGCCGCTGCTCGTCTCCCCGGCTGGGCTCGTGGCGGCAGTGAGCTACGGCGCGGACGATGGCGGCGGCAAGGCGCTTGGCGCGCTTGCGGTCTCGCTGGGGATCGCCGCAGTCTTGCTGGTCGCCCACCCTCAACGCGCCATGCCCGCGCTGGACGCCATCGCAAGGCTCACCGGCGCCCTGCTGGTGGTTGTAGCCGCCGGGCTCGTAGTCGATGGCGTGAGGGCCATCTGATGGCCGCGCAGCGCCCTTCACCGCTCCAGAACCGCGTTAACCCCTTCGGTGAGATCCTTGCGACGCCTGAACGCGGACTCTTCCTCGGCAATCGCGGCGGCTGCTTCCACGACGCTGACCAGCGGCTGACGCGAGCCCGCTGGACGAGCCGTCAATGGATCACCTGCCTCCTCGAATTCAAGGGCTGGAAGCGCAAGCTCATGCAGCCCAACCGCTACACCGAGCTCTTCTTCCTGGACGAAGCGACCGCACTGGCGGCTGGCCACCGGCCCTGCTTTGAATGCCGTCGCGCGGATTCTTTGCGCTTTTTCGAGGCGATCCGCGACGGCATCCCCGGCCTCGCCCCAGCGGGCGACGGGCTTTACGTGGACACCGTGGATCGGCGGCTGCACGAAGAACGCGTCGACGCCCGCAGCAAGACCAAGCGGACCACCACCACTAAATTCGGCGAGCTGCCAAACGGGGCGATGGTCGCGTTGCCCGCGAACCCGGCGCAGGCG
>JBBQGT010000009.1:0-40530 GCA_038323265.1 Tepidiformales bacterium | reverse complement strand
GGGAAGTCTTCGCCCCAGCCGCCGAGGACGAGCTGGAAGTCGCCGCTGTTGAAGCGGGACGAGCGAGTCTTGGTATCGGTGAACTCGAGCGTAACGTCGATCCCGATGTGCTTCTTCCATTCGGACTGGAGGAATTCACCGACCGCCTTGTTGGTCGCGGAGTCCGTCTGGAGCAGGACGAGCTTGGGGAAGCCCTTGCCGTCGGCGTAGCCGGCCTTGGCCAGGTTGGCCTTGGCGTTGGCGACGTTGAAGCCGATTGCGGCATCGAACTCGCCGGCCTTGCCGCCGGAGCGTTCCGGGGCCATCCAGCTAGTGGACGGAATGTTGGCGCCCTTGAGGACGACGTCGTTCAGGGTCTTGCGGTCCGTCGCCTGCGAAAGTGCAAGCCGAACTTCAAGCTTTGCCATGAGCGGATCCTTGAGATTCGGCTCAAGGCCGTCCGTCCGGGTTTGGGCGTAATTCACGAGTTCCTTGCCGAGCGTCGGGTCCTTCTTAATGACGTCAAGCTGGGTGAGAGGAACGTCGGTGGCGTCAATCTCGCCTGTGCGATAGGCGTTGAGGGCGACCCCTGTGTCATCGATGTACTTGATGACGAGCTTTTCGATCTTGGCCTTCTCGGTACCCGACCAGTTCGGGTTCGGAACCAGTTCGATCTGGCTCTTCTCCGTGTATGCCTTCGGCATGAACGGACCGTTGTAAACGTTCTCGAGAGGGCCAGGCCACTTCGCTTCCGGGGTCTTCACCAGGTGCTTAGGTACCGGGAAGGTGGGCCAGAGGGCGAGGATGATGGAGAACGAAGGCGACGGATCGGTCAGCTTCACTTCGATGGTGTTGGCGTCAACCGCGCGGACACCGACAGCCTTCAGAAGGTCGGCCTTTTCGGCATCGGTGCCCTTCGCGGCCTTATTGTAGGCGTCGCAGCCGACGATTGGCGAAAGGATGAACTGGTAGTGCGAAGCGACGTCCGGGTTGCAGCTGCGCTGCAGGCCGAGGACGAAGTCGTTCGCGTCGAGGCCCTGACCATCGGACCACTTGAGGCCAGACTTGACCTTTATGGTGTAGGTCTTGCCATCGGCGGAGATGGTGGGCTTACCCTCAGCCATGGAAGGCTGCGGAATGTCCTTGCCATCGAGGCTGTAAAGCCCGCGCCACACCATAAAGAACTGGAAGATGTCCTGCGAGAAGTCAGAGAAGTGGGGATCCCACGTTTCCCACTGGACCGCCCTGACGGTGATGGTGCCAGACGGCTTGGTATTAGCCGCGGCGCTCGAGGAGCCTGAGGCGGTGGTGGCGCCTCCGGCAGGGGTGTTCTTGCTGGTGTTGTCGTCATCGTCACCGCATGCAACTGCAATGGCGAGCACGGCAAACACTGCGAGGACGCTAAAAAGCATCCTCATCTTAGTCTTGGTCATCGGTTTTAGGTTCCCTCCTGTATCGCTTAACCGAACGGTAAGGTGCGCGCCGAACCGCCTAAAGTCAACAACTCTTTACGGCTGTTTCGTTTCCATTCACAAGCTCTTCTTGCGGTGGCGCCTCCTAAGGATAGGCTGGGCCGGGCGTCAACCCGGACAAAGGCCCGGCCACCATTCGCCGATCCTCCAATTCCGGATACGTTCAAGCAACCGTCTATGGATCTGTGGTTGTCCTATGGACGGCCAAAGCCTGACGGTGCCGGCTGCTCCCGATGACCATTCCGAGGGCGATGGGGCTGCTTCGTTCGATCGTGCTTGGACGGTCGGCTAAGCTCAGCGATACCTGAATGCCCCCGGAGCGTCTGCCATGGCCCGAGTCTTAGCGATCGTCAGTGTGCTCGGCCAGGACCAGAAGGGCGTTGTCGCGCGCATCAGCACCCACCTCGCCGACCGCAACGTCAACATCGAAGACATCGAGCAGCGAGTGGTCCGCGGCCAGTTCCTGATGGATACGATGGTGGACATCACCGAAGCGACGGTGAGCCTCGATGAACTCGTGACCGGACTGCTCTCAATTGGCAGCGAGATTGGGATGGATATCCGGGTCACGCTGCACAACGAACGGGAGCGCAAGCGTGTCGGCATCCTGGTGAGCAAGGAAGCGCATTGCCTTGAACAACTCTTGGATGACCAGCTCTCGGGTGAACTGCGGGGCGAAATCGCCGTCGTGCTCGCAAATCACGAGGAGCTGCGCAGCGTGGCCGAGTCCCGTGGTCTGCCCTTCAAGTGGTACCCAAGTGAGGATAAGTCCGCGCACGAGCAGTTCCTCGTCGCCGAACTGGACGCTGCAAAGGTGGACGTGGCCGTGCTCGCGCGCTACATGCAGATCCTGACCCCGACGGTGGTAGCGCCGTACGCGGGCAAAATTATCAACATCCACCCTTCGCTGCTGCCCTATTTTCCCGGTGCGAATCCCTACCGGCGGGCGTGGGAGGACGGCGTGCGCGTCACTGGCTGCACCGCCCACTTTGTGACCGAAGAACTCGACGCCGGGCCAATCATCCTCCAAGACGTGTTCAACATCGAAGTCGGCGTGGATAGCGTTGACGATGTGCGCCGCAAGGGTCGCGCGCTCGAAGGCAAGGTTTTAAGCAAGGCCGTCCAGCTCTATTTGAACAACGAGGTGGTGGTGATTAACGGCAAGGTCGTCTTCAAGCCGGGGATGAAGACCCTGCTGCGAGACTTCGAAGACCGTTAGCCCGGCTTGCCCGCGCAGTTCGCGCACAGCCCGTAGAGCTCAAGGCTGTGACCGTCCAGGCGGAACCCTTCGCGTCGTGCGTTGGCGACGATGAGCGCATCGAGCTCAGGGTCGTTGAACTCGGTGACCGCGCCGCACCGGCTACAGATGAGATGGTGGTGGTGCTCGCTCCGCGAGAGTTCGTAGCGCACTCCGCCGTCGCCGAGGGGAAGCCGGCACACGAGGTCGAGGTCCTGGAGCAGCTTCATCGTGCGAAAGACTGTCGCCCGGCCTACGCCCGGCGCCGCATCGCAGATGTCTTCAACGGTGAACGGCGAGAGCTTAAGCCAGATCGCATCGAGCACCGCCCGGCGCGATCCTGTGGCCCGGTGCCCCAAAACCTCAAGCCGCGCAAGTGTTTCTTCCGTAGCCTGTGGCACCCGTCGATCGTAGGAAGGCGCAGATTGCGATGTCAACGCGAATCTGCCGCAGAGAGAGCAATGCGCGTCTTGCGGTGCCGCCAGATGAACATCAGCTTGATGCCCGGCCGTACGAACAGGAATTCGAGGAACTCCCCGGCCCGCGTGGGAACCGCCCGGAAGGATACGGCGTCAGTGAGGCGGCTTCCCGTCCCTTCCTCGGCCATCCGGTGCTGATGCCGCCACGCGAGGAACGGGCCTGAAAGCTGCGTGTCTTCGATCAGACGGTTGGGCTCGACTCGCGTGACGAGCGCAAGCCATGCGGCGCCGAACGGGCCGATGCTCAGGCGGAAGCTCTGCAGCTGCCCCACTTCGCTTGGCGCGGCTTCGCTGAGTAGTTCGAAGCGCGGGACAGGCGGCGAAATCCGGCCGAGGTTGCGCACGTCGCGGTGAAACGCGAACAGTTCGGCCGCGCTGACTTCGAAGTGCGAGGTGTGGACGACGAGCGTCATAAGAATCCAATCCGGTTCGGACGGACCGCGAGCATGCTGACGTTGAATTTGCGATGCTGAACATAGCGTATGAGAAACGCAGCGCTACGGCAGTGAGCGCCAACCTTCGAGGGATTACCAAATGAAAGTATTAGTCGCTGGCGGGACCGGACTCCTTGGTCGGGAGATCACGCGCGCTCTGCTGGATGCGGGCCATGAGGCAACCGTTGCCTCCCGATCGAAACCGCGTGGACAACGAATCGATCCGCGCGCACTGTGGGTAGAAGCCGATGTCACGAAGCCAGCCGGCCTGGCCGAAGTGTTGCGCGGTTTCGACGCCGTGGTGGACGCCGTCCAGTTCCCAAACAGCCCTGTCGAAAATCCGAAAAAAGGATTCACCTTCGAACGGATCGATCTTGGAGGGACGAAGAACCTGGCAGATGCCGCCAAGGCCGCGGGCGTCCCGCAATTCATTGGGTTGAGCGGCGTAGGGGCCGCCGAGAATGCACCGTACCACTGGCTTCGATACAAGTGGCAGGAAGAACAGCACATCCAAACCAGCGGGCTGAATTACACCATCTTCCGCCCGAGCTGGATCTACGGGCCGGATGACGTCTCGCTCAACCGCTTCCTTGGATTCGCGAAGTGGTTGCCGTTTATCCCGGTGATCGGTAACGGCAAAACGCGCATCAATCCGCTGCTCGTCTCCGACCTTGCGGCCCACGTGACGGCTGCGATTGCCAACCCGAATGCGTCGAATTGGGTGTTCGAAATTGGCGGACCTGCCGTCCTCACTATGGACTCCGTGATCCGTGCCGCCCTCGAAGCATCTGGGAAGCGCCGGCTAATGCTGCACAACCCGAAGCCGCTGATGAAGCTGGTGGCGTCGGTGCTCCAGCACGCACCTGGCCGGCCGCTGACTCCGGATGCCATCGAGTTCATCACCATGGACGGCATCGCGGACACAACTGCGTTGACGCAGGTTTTCGGCCTGAAGCTGCACTCGCTGCAGGAAGGCCTCGCCACATATCTGCCGCGCGGGAAGCAGGACTGACACGTCTTCTAGACGGCCTCTATAGCTGCTATAGGTAGGGTTGTGCAATCGAGCCGGGGCGGGCGTAGTATGAGGGTTAGGCAGTACGCGGAGGCCCGCGGGACTAGTCAATAAAAACCCCGGGATGGTCAATGCGCGCCGATACCTCCGATGTTGCCTTTCGCCTCTTGCTTGCCCTTGGCGAGCTTTGGGACGGTCTCTCCCGCGCTGAAATCGATGCAACGGCCCGCGGCCTGCATCTGAACATCGAGTACCTGGGCGGATACACGCGCTACTCCGCTGGTCCGGCCGCTCACGCCCGCCTCGTCGTCGAGTGGAACGAATCGTCCCGCCACCTTCGGGTGCTGCGCTGCGACGAATGGTCCGGCTTTGAGGCAACCGTCTCGAACACGGTTTCCTACGTACGTGTTGAAGCCCGCCGCCGCGGACTCGCCGACGTTGTCGATCGGTCGCTGGCGCAGGCCTGCCACGAACCAGAGCCATGCCGCCGTACCGTGGCGCATCTGGCGCAGAGTCCGGTTTTACCGGTGCTCAAGCGCGCCTAGTGCTCGCGCGGTCTGCGGGCGCTAGCATCTGCGCATGCCCGCCGCCGCCCTCCCGCCGCGTTCCCAACTGCTGGAGCAGCTCCATGCGGCGCAAGCGCGCGATGGCTTACTCTCCCCCGATTCGGTAGCCAAGATTGCGCGCACGCTTCAGATTCCGCTCGCCGAAGCGTGGGAAGCCGCCACTTCGTACCCCCTCTTCCGCTTCGATTCTTCGCCGTCAGAACTCGCCTGCGGCGCCTTGAGTTGCGTACTTAACGGTGCCGCCCCGTCCAGGGCGCCCTCAGGCGGCTGCCGCTTCCGTTGTTTCGATGCACCCGTCCAGGGGCGCGAAGCGCCGTTTCCCGAGGCCCGCATCCAACTTGCCGGGCCACTGCTGGCGCAAGACGTAATGGATTGGCGGGGACTTGTCGTAGCCCAACGGCAGGGTCCAGATGCTTCGCTGGACCTCATAGGCTCCGCCGCCCTCCGCGGGCGCGGCGGAGCCTACTTCCCAGTAGCCACCAAATGGCGTGCAGCCATCGCACAGCGACGGTCCATCGCCCTGGTGGTGAATGCCGAAGAGGGTGAGCCGGGCGTGTTCAAGGATCGCGCGCTGATTCAGCGCCGCCCGCGTCGCTTCTCCGAGGGTTTGGCGATCGCCGCAGCCGTGCTGCGGCCCGCGGTCATCGTCGTCTTCGTTAACGGAGAGGCCGCGCCAATGCGCGAAGCGCTGACTGGCGCGCTGGCGGCATCGCGAGCCCTTCTCCCGGTCGAACCGGTCGTGGTGGCCGGCGGCGGCGGCTACGTGCTGGGCGAGGAGACAACGTTGCTCAGCGCCCTTGAAGGCCGCAAGCCGGCACCTCGGCTGCGCCCGCCGTTCCCTGTCGAATCCGGACTCTTCGGGATGCCGACCGTGGTGAACAACGTCGAGACCATCGCCCAACTCTCGGTGCTCTTTCGCGCCGGCGCAGACGCGTTCCGGGCAGTGGGCACGCAGGACGCGCCGGGCAGCAAGCTGTTCAGCGTCAGCGGCCGCGTGAAGCAGCCTGGGCTGCACGAGATGCCCCTGGGCACGCTGCTCGGCGACCTGGTCCAACGCGCCGGCGGCCCAATCGAGGGCGGGGTCTCCGCCGTGCTGGCAGGCGGGCCGTCTGGCGGCTTCCTGCCGGCTGGCGAGTTGCGCCGTCCTTTGTTGCCGGGTCTGATGCACCCAACCGGCGCTGTGGCTGGCTCTGGCGGCATCGTTGTGCTCGATTCGACCTCCGACATCCGCGCCGCGGCATTGGCGATGGCTGCTTTCAACGCAGATGAATCCTGCGGCAAGTGCACGCCGTGTCGCGAGGGACTCCCGCGCCTCCTGGGCGCCGTCAGTAGGGAGACGCGCGACGTCAACGTTGGCGAGTTGCTCGATGTTGTCGGCCTCGCATCGCTCTGTGGGCTGGGCCAGATGGCGCCGGGGCCGCTCCGTTCCGCATTGCACTTTTGGCCGGAGCTCTTCTCGTGACCCTGGTTGTGAATGGGACGGAGTCGGTGGCAGTGGGCTCCGTGCTCGATACCCTGCTCGTGGCCGGAATTGAGCTGCCGCACCTCTGCAAGGACGACAACCTCGCGGCTATCGGCGCCTGCCGCACGTGCCTCGTGGAGGCCGACGGACGAATCGTCGCTGCCTGCGCGACGCCAGCCGCAAACGTGAAAGCCGTTGAGACCGAAACGGAGCGAGCCAGAACGCTGCGTCGCGGCGTGCTCCAGCTCACGCTCGCTATGCAGACAGACCTCGCCTCCGCCAACGACGGCGGTCCGCTGGCTGCAACCTTGGCCGAGACCGCGGCCCGTGAAGGCGTCCAAAACGATGCTTTCGGGCGATCGAGCGGCGAGTTAGTAGACCGTTCGAACCCGTTTTTCAGCTTCCACGAGGCGGCCTGCATTCTCTGCGGGCGATGCGTTTCGGCCTGCCAGTCGCTACAGCACATCAGCGCAATCGGGATGGCGGGCCGCGGGCGCGCAACGCTGGTCACTCCGGGGGCCAGCGAATCGTTCCGCGAGTCCGTCTGCACCTCGTGTGGCTCCTGCGTCGCGGCTTGCCCGACCACAGCCTTGAGTCCAAAAGCTGGAGGCGCAGAGTGAAGCGTACCGAGAGCACCTGCCCGTACTGCGGCGTGGGCTGCGGAATCGCCGTTCATACCGACGATGCGGACCGCATTCGCTGGGTGGACGACCAACCAGGCAACCTTTCGAGCGATGGCATGCTTTGCGTGAAGGGCCGGTTCGGGACCACCTTCGTAAACCACGCTGATCGCCTAACCACACCGCTAATCAGGCGAGACGGCGAACTTAGTCCTGCCTCCTGGGACGAAGCGCTCGACCTCGTTGCCGCGAGGTTCCTCGAGCATCGCGGCCGCTTCGGCAGCTTCGCCTCAGCCAAGGCCACGAACGAAGACGCATTCATCCAGCAGAAGTTTGTCCGCCTGGTGATGGGCACGAACAACATCGACCACTGCACGCGACTCTGCCACTCCCCCAGCGTCGAGGCGATGCTCCAACAGTTCGGCAGCGGCGCGACGAGCAACTCGTACTCGGACTACGAAGCCGCTTCGTGCCTCATGCTCGTGGGCTGTGACCCCGGTTCGAACCACCCGGTGATCGCCTCTCGCATGCGGCGAGCGATCGACAACCGGGGGACGAAGCTGATCGTCGTCAACCCGCGCCGCATCGACATCGGCGACCGCGCGACGATCTTCCTGCAACCGCGCCCGGGGACGGACGTCGCACTCTTCACCGGCATGGCGCGCGCGATCCTCGATGCGCGCATGGAGAATCGCGAGTTCGTGAACAGTCGGACCGAAGGGTATGCCGAGTGGCTTGCAGGACTGGGGGACCTGTCTGTTGAAGAGTGCGCCGAGACCTGTGGAGTGGCAGCCGCTGACCTCCGCGGGGCCGCCCTGCTGTACGCCAATCCACCTGCCCTTGACGACACGGTACCGGGTAGCTGCCTCGTTTGGGGCATGGGCGTCACGCAACACACGAACGGCACTGCTAACGCCCACTCTCTCCTCAACATGGCCCTGCTCACCGGCCAGCTTGGGCGGCCGGGCACGGGCGTCTCGCCGTTGCGCGGGCAGAACAACGTGCAGGGCTGCGGCGACGCCGGTTGCGTCCCCGATTCACTCCCGGGCTATCAGAAGTACAGCGAGGAGGCGCTGGCGCCCTTCGAGGAGCTTTGGGGCGGGGGTCTGCCCTCGGTGGAGGGCATGAAGGCGACCGACATGATCGAGCGCATCGCCCAGGGGGACATTCGCGCTATGTACGTCGTCGGTGAGAATCCGCTGCTCAGCGAGCCAAACCTGCATCACGCCACGGAACTCATTAAGTCGCTGGACTTTTTGGTCGTGCAAGATCTGTTCATGCACGAAACGGCGCAAATCGCGGATGTCGTGCTTCCGGCCTGCTCGTTCGCCGAAAAAGACGGTACCTTCACGAATAGCGAGCGCCGAGTGCAGCGCGTGCGGCGGGCAATTGCCCCAGTTGGCGACAGCCGACCGGACTGGGAGATCGTCTGCGATCTCGCACGGCGAATGTCGGTCGCGACGGGCGTCGCCCAGAGCCAGTTCTCGTACCGAGCTTCGAGCGAAGTGTTCGCGGAAATGGCGCGCCTGACGCCATTCCTTCGGGGGCTAAGCCACGAACGGCTGGACCGCGAGGGTGGCATTCAGTGGCCCTGCCCAACTCCCGACCATCCTGGCACCCCGTTCCTCTACGGCGATTCATTCCCGCGTGGACTCGGAAAGTTCGTTCCGGTCCGGCAATCAGCCGCCGCTGAAGAACTGCCCGACGCTGAATATCCGCTGATCATGAACACCGGCCGCGTGCTGTATCACTGGCACGGCGGCACCATCACGCGGCGCGTTGCGGGCCTGATGGAGCGCGCGGGCGCCCTGCCCATCGCCACCCACCCGGATGACGCGGAGGCGGCCGGGATTGCCGATGGCGACCCGGTGGTTCTCTTCTCGCGCCGCGGGCGAGTTTCTGGCGTCGCCGTGGTGACGGTTTCCGTGCGGCCGGGGAGTATCTTCGTCCCGTTCGTGAAGCTCGGCGAGAGCGCGGCAAACTTCCTCACCAACAGCGTCTACGATGAAGTTTCGCGCATCCCGGAGTACAAGGTCTGCGCGGTCCGCCTGGAGAAGCGGCGAGAACGTCGCCGTGACCGCGAGGGCGACGCCGCTATTGCCGCCCGGCCCACTGCTTCGCGTGATAGGTAATGACGATGTCGGCCCCCGCGCGGCGGATGCTCGTGAGCGTTTCGTCTACGGCGCGCGTTTCGTCGAGCCAGCCGTTCTGCACCGCAGCCATCAGCATGCTGTATTCGCCGCTCACGTTGTAAGCAGCCACCGGCACGTTTACCGCGTCGCGGACCTGTCGTAGCAAGTCCAAATACGGCAGGGCGGGCTTCACCATAACCATGTCGGCGCCTTCCGAAATGTCCGTCAGCACCTCGTCCATGGCCATGCGTCCGTTCGCGGGGTCCATCTGGTAGCCGCGCCGGTCACCGAACGCTGGCGCGCTGTCCGCTGCTTCGCGGAACGGCCCGTAGAAGGCACTGGCGAACTTCGCTGCATAGGAAAGCACTGGAGTATGGGCGAAGCCCGCTGAATCGAGCGCAGTACGGATGGCGGCCACCCGGCCGTCCATCATGTCGCTCGGCGCGATGATATCGCAGCCCGCTTCGGCCAGGCTGACGGCCGTCTCGGCGATGAGCGGCAAGCTGGCGTCGTTGTTCACCTGGCCGTCGGCGCTGAGGAGCCCGCAGTGGCCGTGAGAAGTGTACTCGCAGAGGCAGACGTCGCCAACCACGAGCAGTTCAGGGTTGGCATCTTTGAGCCGTTCCACCGCCTGTTGGACCACTCCATCGCGTGCCCAGGCGCCGCTGCCCTCTTCGTCCTTCGATGAAGGCAGCCCGAACAACAGCACCGCTGGCACCTTGAGCTTCGCCAAATCGGCAGCCTCTTGGCGCAGCGAGTCCATGCTTAGCCGGTCCTGGCCGGGCATTGAGGTGATCGGTTGGCGACCGGCGGTATTGGCGTCCACGAACAGCGGGTAAACAAGGTGCTGGACCGAGAGCTCCGTCTCGCGCACAAGGCTTCGCATGGCAGGCGTGCCGCGTAGCCGCCGATGCCGCTTGAATTGGGCCATTTCCATGCGTTCGAGTTTATCACCAACTGCCCGGAATTCCCGGCGGATCGCTGCTATTCTGGCGGGGATGGAACGACGGCTCCCACCTCAATACGACGGCTGGCAACAACACGAGCCCGCATTCCGGCGGCTCTCGACGCACGACCTCGTCAGCGAAATTCAGGACGGCTCGCCTGACCGCCGGCTCGCGGCGCTTTCGGTTATCGATTTGAGCGAGGTGGCCCCAGCGACCGTCCAGGACTGGATTCGAACGCTCCCAGACGCCGAGGCGAACGAACTGGCGGGGGCGATCCCGGCGCAACGCGTTCACGGCAGCTGCCGCGACGACCTGCGCTGGGTCGATGTCTCTCGCGTCGGTTATGAAAAGCGTCGGTTGCCGACGTTCCTTGTCATCCTCTTCTCGTCGCTCGAGGCCCTGGAATCGCGTGGCTGCGCGGAAGCGGCGGGCGCCTGGGAAAAGGTCGCGGACTGGCTCGGAGCAGTGTACGACGAGCTGCAGAAGGCGGGCGACGAAGAGGCGCTCAGCGATGTTTCGCTGTTCGTCTTCGAAAACTATCTCAACCGAGACGCCCTGTTCGAAGCGTTTTGCGGCATGGTTGTCCGGCACGAAGAACTGGCGCTACGGGTGTCGTCCAACCCCTCGCTCCTGCTGCCCGACTTGTCGCCAGAGAAGCAGCGGCTGGTGCTTGAAGAATGCGCCGCGAACGGTGGCCGTCCGCTCTCCGAATCCTGGCCCGCGCTTCACGGCCGGATCTGACGAACGCACCCGTGCGCGAAATCACAACGATCTTTGTAGATGACGGTGGGGTGTTGAATGACAACGGGCTGCGCGCGCTGCAATGGCGGCGGCTCGTGGGCGAGTTTTTGGCGCCCCGCCTCGGCGGCGAGCCTGCCGAGTGGGGGGAAGCGAACCGGGGCATCTTCCCGAAGCTCTGGTCGGGCGAAATTGGCGGAGCGGCGCCGGGCAACTTCGCATCCTTCAAGGAGTGGCACTTCGCCTACGCGAGCGCGTGGCTGGGGCACATGTGTGAGCTGGTGCGCGTGCCCACCCCGCCCCCGGCGTTGGCGCATCGCATCCTCGTCGATGCCGATGACTACATCGATCGGCGGGTGGTCGCCAGCATCCCTGGGGCCGCGGAGGCTGTCCGCGCCCTGTGGGCGGCTGGATTTTGCCTCAACATGGGGTCCGGCGGGGATAGCCGTCAGCTTGCGAACCGGCTGGAGGTCCTGGGCATTCGGCCGTTCTTCCAGACGCTCTATGGCGCGGACCTCGTGGATATGACGAAGAGCCGGCCCGAGTTCCACGCCCGGATCCTCAAAGACGCGTCCGTTGACCCGGCGCGCAGTCTGTTCATCGACGATTCTTCAGACGCACTCGACTGGGCGGCGAGTTGCGGTGCCCGGACGGCTCTCATCGGCCAAGAGGCGCAACCGCGGTTCACCTTCAATGCCCCATCGCTCGAAGCGCTGGCGACGCTGCTGGTAGCTCTTCGCTAAATCGCGCACTCCCCTTCGCCGCGCTGCAACTGGTAGAGCTCGAGGCGGTTCCAGTCGATGAACATGTTCTTGTTTTCGTCGATGAAGTCGCCGGGAAGCGTCAGATCTTGGACGGCGGATTCGTAGGGCGTGGCGCCGATGCGGTCGAAGCATTCGTTGAACGTTTCGCCGGCATTTCGGTTGGATTCGTACACCGCAACGAAGCGCTCGACAGCCTCCGGGCCGTTCTTCGCGGGGAGGCGGAGCTTGAGCTGCTGCGCGATCCGCATGGTTCCGTTGTCGTAATCGCCGCCCATGAAAACGTGGTAAGCGGGCAGTTGTTGCGGGCCAACCTTCATCGCCGCGCCGTGGAAGCCAATGTTCGCGATGTGGTGCTGGCCGCAGCTGTTCGGGCAGCCGCTCATCTTGATGTGAATCTTCTTGGTCAGCGGGTCAGTAACGTTCATCGCCTCAACCCGAGCCTGGACGGCAGCGTTCAGGCCCATGGAGCTTGTGATGCCGAGCTTGCAGCTATCCGTGCCCGGGCAACTGACTACGTCAGTGATGGTGTGCGCGCCAGCGTCCGCCAGGCCAAGCGACTTAAGCTGCTTAAACACTTCGTAGAGGCTCTCATCGCGCACCCATCGCAGCACGATGTTCTGCTGGATTGTGGTGCGAGCGCGTCCGCCGCAGTAGTCCCGCATGATCTGGGCGAGGCCGCGGAACTGCTCGGGCTTGAGGTCGCCGCGCGTTACTTTGACTTCGACGGTGCTGAAGCCCTGCTGCTTCTGCCCACGCACGTTGGAAGTGACGAATGTCGTGAATTCGCGGCCATCGCCGTTCGGCTGGTCATAGACCGGCTTGCGAGCTGGCGCCGTGGCTTCCTCGTCGTCGAGGTAGAGGAGCCGATCGAGGCTGAAGTTTTTGTTCACCCAGTCGCCGGTCAGCTCTTCATCGACCATTCGCTTGAACTCTTCGATGCCAACGCGGTCCACGAGGAACTTGAGGCGTGCCTTGGCGCGATTCTTCCGAAGCTCGTCCGCCTTTTCAAAGATGCGCACCACCGCTTCGGAGATCTTCAGGTACTCGTCCATGGGCGAGAACTCGCGAAGCACGTAGGCGTTGCGAGGCATGATCGCCAGCCCGCCACCTACGAGAATCTGAAAGCCTTTCACGCCGTCCTGGATTCGCGGAATGAAGCCGAGGTCGTGGAGGCCAGTAATCGCCTCGTCCTTGTCGTTCGAACTGAAGGCTACCTTGAACTTTCGCGGGAGCAGTTGCGAAAGCGGGTTGCGCAGCCAGTAGCGCGCGAAAGCGCCAGCCCATGGTGTTGGGTCGAACAGCTCATCGTTGTTCACGCCCGCGAACGGGTCGCCGGTGACGTTGCGCACGGTGTTTCCGCAAGCCTCGCGGCTTGAAAGGCCGGCCTTGCCGAGGAGGAAGAGCGCTTCGGCGGCACGCTTCAGCGGAATGTGGTGGAACTGGAAGTTCTGGCGCGTGGTGATGTGTCCCTTGCGGAGAGGGGCGTACTTTTCGGCAAGCTCACCGAAGGCGTCCATCTGATCCGGGCTGACGCCGCCGAAAGGCAGCTTGATGCGCATCATCTGGGCATCGGGCTGGCGCTGGCCATAGACGCCTTGCTTCAGGCGGAAACCGATGAACTGCGCTTCCGTCGCGTATTCGCCGTTCAGGAAGCGCGTCGCCTCGGTGGTGAAATCCTCGAGTTCGCGTTCGAGGACCGGAAGCACGCGGCCTGGCTGGTCGGTGTAGACGATGGTTTCAGTGTCTGCCATGACGAGAGTCCTCTCTGGGATGCACGGGGCGGCCAAAAGCGGCGAGAATGCTTCGACTCTATCAAGAGGTTCAATTGCCGGCAAGGTCTAATGTTGATAAAGTCGAGTGAATCAGTCATGTATAAGGTGCGCCATGCCCGTAGTCCCCGTCCACTCTGAAGCCGAACTGGCCAGCATCTCCGCTAGCTTTGAATCGGCTGACCCGCGCGAGATCGTGCGCTGGGCCGTTGAGACTTTTGGCGATGGTCTCTCCGTGGGCGCGAGCTTTGGCGGAGCAAGCGGGATGGCGATTCTTCATATGGTCGCAAAGCTCAAGCCCAACGTTCACGTCTTCGTGTTGGATACGGATTACCTGTTCGAAGAGACGCACGAAGCTATGCGCCAATCGGTCCCGGCATTGGGCCTGACGAACCTGAACATCTACAAGCCGGCGCTTTCGCACGAGCAACAGGCCGCCCAATTCGGGTCGGCACTCTGGATGCGCGACCCGGACGCCTGCTGCGAGATCCGCAAGATCGCCCCGAACCGTGTGGCGCTTGAGGGCAAAACGGCGTGGGTGAGCGGGCTGCGCCGCGATCAGTCCGAGGGACGGGCGGATACCCCGATCGTCTCGTGGAACGAGAAATTCGGCGTCGTGAAGCTCAACCCGCTGGCGAACTGGAGCGAGAAGCAGACGTGGGAGTACATCCTCGCGAACAAGATTCCTTACAACCCGCTGCTTGACCAGGGGTACACCAGCATCGGCTGCTACAACTGCACGCTTCCGGGCGTGCAGGGCCGCGCGGGCCGCTGGCAGGGCTTCGAAAAAGACGAGTGCGGACTCCACACGTAGGTTCGAACCGTTAGCTTCGATGGTGCAAAGAAACACGCCAAAGGGAAACATTTGAGCAGCGATACGGGATTTGTTGTCTGGTTCACGGGCCTCTCCGGCTCCGGGAAATCGACCCTGACGGAAGCGCTTGCGCCCATCCTGCGCAAACGCGGCTTGCGGGTGGAAGTGCTCGACGGCGATGTTGTCCGGACGAACCTCTCCAAGGGTCTCGGCTTCGGCAAAGAGGACCGCGACACCAACGTCTTGCGCATCGGCTTCGTGGCGAACCTCCTCGCGCGCAATGGCGTCGTCGTGATCACGGCGGCAATTTCGCCCTACCGCGGAATCCGCGAGGCGAACCGCGCGCTGGTCGAGTCTGATGGGTCGGCTTTTGTCGAGGTCTTCGCTGGAGCATCTGTCGAGGAGTGCGAAGCGCGCGACGTGAAGGGGATGTACGCCGAGGCCCGCGCCGGCAACCGCCCTGGCTTCACTGGCATCGATGACCCGTACGAGGCACCGGAATCGCCTGAGGTGCGCTGCGAAACGGGTGCCGAGACGGTCGAGCAGAGCCTCGGGCGGATCATCTCCTACCTTGAGGGACGAGGACTGCTAAAGACCGGCTGAGCCCGGCTCAGGCTAGGCGGGCGAGGCTCGGTGGGCCGTTCCATGTCTCGCCGTTGTCCAAGAGCACGCGCAGCATGGTGCCCGTTACTTCCACGGTGCCTGCCAGCGAGGGCCCGGACGGCGGAAACGCCGCGTTCGCCGGCACAACAACATGCGCGCCCTCGGGAAACTCGGCCGACGCCGCGATCTCCACGGCTTCGATTCGCCGCCCGATGGAGCGCGCGAGCACCTGGAGCAACGAGAAGTCCGAGGTGGTTTTCAGCGTGCGAATCGCCTGCTCTTTGGAGGCCGCCTGGCGCGCCGGGCGCAGATCTGCTGGCGGCGGAATCGCCTCCTCTGTCCCGCGTCCAAGAAACTGGGCGACCATTTTCTTGGCCCGCGGCGCAACGTCTCCCAGCGCCTGGTGCAAAAGCACAATGTCGTCCGACTCTTCGAAGAAGGCCATCGCCTGCGCAACGGATTCGCGGTCACTCATCTGCGTGGCTGCGGCTCAGGCCCTGCTGGGCAGTTGAACTTGGACGTTGCCCCGCACGCTGGGTTCGCCGCCAGCCACCGTTACCACTTCGAGTTCCACGATCTTCTGGCCGGCATCGTCGCGCTTATCGACCACACGGCCAGACAGCGTCAACGGCTTGTCCGCAATGTCCGGCCGGCGATAGGCGACGCGAAGGTTGGAAACGCGCGACTCGGGTCCTGCCCAATCGCTCACGAACTGCGTCATCCAGGCGATCTTCAGCATTCCCGGGACCAACGCTCCGCCGACACCCATGCGCTTGCCCGCCTCGATGTCGCTGAATGCCGGGTTCGTTGGGTTATCGCGGCCGAAGAAGTCGATCGCCATGTCTGTGGTCGGGGTGCGGTCGACGGTGGGGAGTTCGTCGTCCACGTTCACGTCCTCGAAGTAGAGCTGCGTCATTCGTCGCCTTTTCTGCCCGCTTTGGGGTCGAACTGCGTGATCGTCGTCATCGCTGCTGCCACGTGCTCGCCCGCGGAGTCGTAATAATCGGTGCCGGTGGTGAGGAGCACGCTGTAGCCGTAGCGGCCGCCCAGGCGCTCACGAATATCGAAGACCTGCGAAACGGCGCTCAGCGTTTCGCCAATACGGATCGCGCGGCTGAACTTCCACTCCTGCTGGGTCAACAGACCGCCCGGCAAGATGAACGGCCCGCGTCGGTTCGGGCCCTGGTTAAACATTGCGATGATGTAGGGCGGGGCAATTCCGGTGCCGTCCGCGTAGCGGGGGTCCGTGTCGCCGAGCACATCGCGCATCCGGCGGGCGTCCTCCTCGTTCACGGTGAGAGTTACGGGTTCGCTTTTCACACCAATGGTGGCGCGATGTTCGTCTGTAATTAGGCTGTGTTCAGGTTCGGACAATGCTTGTCTCCAGTGGACGAAGTTTATCACGCGGGCTTCTGACGCGCGCTTAGCAGGGCCAGCGATACACTCGGATCTGGCTATGGATAGATAGCTCGAAGAGGTGGTACTTCCCATGCGCGTCCAGTCGATCGGTATCATTGGGTCCGGGCTCATGGGAAGCGGCATCGCGCAGGTGGCGGCGTACAGCGGGCTTGACGTGACGCTCGTGGATATCGACCAGGCGCGAGTCGATGCCGGCATCGCCAGCATTCGCAAGCGCCTTGAACGTGAAGCGGAACGGGGACGCATCGCCGCTGCAGACTGCGAAGCTGCGTGCAATCGCATCACGGGCGCTGCGGATTGGGAAACGCTCGGCGCGCTCCAGCAGGCCGACGCGGTCATCGAAGCCGTGGTCGAAGACCTCGAAGTGAAGAGTGCGATCTTCAAACGGCTTGGCGCGGTCTGCCGCCCGGAGGCGCTGCTGGCAAGCAACACCAGTTCGCTCCCTCTGAGCGACCTCGCCGCCGCCAGCGGACGTCCCGAACGCGTTATCGGCCTCCACTTCTTCAACCCGCCGTGGGCTCTGAAGCTGGTCGAAATCGTTTCGACCGCGAGCACCACCGAGGCGACGCTCGCAGACGCCATGCGGCTCTGCGAAACGCTGGGGCGCGTCCCCGTACAGGTGAAAGATACCCCGGGGTTCATCGCCAATCGCCTGCTCGTACCGTTCATCTTTGACGGCATTCACCTGTTGGATAGCGGCGTGGCGAACGCCGAGGACATCGACAACGCCTGCAAAGTGGGCCTCAACCACACGATGGGCCCGCTGGCGACGGCTGACCTGATCGGCCTCGATACGCTGCAACTGATCGCCGAGAGCATGTTTGAGGAATACGGCGAGCCGCGCTTCAAAGCGCCAACTCTGCTCCGGCGGCTGGTCTCGTTGGGCCACCTCGGCCGCAAAACTGGCCGCGGCTTCTTCAAGTACAGCTAAGTCACCTCAGCTTCTGCGGATCGAATCGATCTCTTCGAGGATCGCCGTGCACTCGCCGTCATCCGTGTAGAAGTGTGGCGCTACTCGGATGCCCGCCCCAGGCCGGTAGTCAACGACGAAGCCGCGCCGGATGAGCTCAGCTTTGACCTGCTCGGCACCCGGGAAATCGATGGTGACGTGGTTGCCGCGCCGCTCGAACGCCTCTGGTGAGTTCACCGTGAGGCCGCGCTCTTTTGCGCCATCGAAGATGATCTGCGTTTGCCGCCGGGCTTTCTCCCGGATTACGTCCACGCCAACTTCGCGAATGATTTTGTAGCCTTCGCGCGCCTGGTAGTACGCAGGGATGTTCGGCGTGCCGCCGGTGAAGCGAGCAATGCCTTCTGCGTACTCAATGGGCGGCGCTTCGAATCCGAACGGCCGCGTGTGCGAAAACCATCCGGCGTCGCGCGGTCGCAGGTTTTCGATGAGTCGCGGGTGTGCGTAGAGATAGCCCGCGCCTGGCCCGCCGCAAAGCCATTTCACCGACCCTCCGACGAGCAAATCGACGTCCATGGCCGTCACGTCCAGCGGGACTGCGCCCATCGATTGGTACGCGTCAAGGACGACGAGCGCGCCTACGCTGTGTGCTTTCTCGACAAACGGCCGCAGGTCGATCAGTTCCGCTGTCCGGAAGAGCACGTGCGAGAGCACTACGACAACCGTGCGTTCGTTGATCGCCGCAAGTAGCGACTCGGCAGGGAAGACAAGCGGGTCATCGCCGACGCGCACGACTTCCGCACCCACCCGCCGCTGGGCGTCCAGCAGGTATTCAACGGTCGGGAACTCGCCAGCAGAGTGAACGATGCGGGTCCGTGGCTCCTCGATCTCAAGACAGGAGAGGACCGCAGCCAACGCGTTGGTGACGTTTTGGAACATCGTCATCGAGCCGCGCGGGGCGTTGATGATGTCTTCGAGAATCGCCGCTACGTTGGCGACTTCGGGTAACCAGGTGTCCCAAGCGACGACGCCCTCTGTTGCCCAGAGGTCCGCGTATTCCAAAAGCGATTCGCGCACGCTGGCGGGCATCGCGCCGAGCGAGTTGCTGATCAAGTAGGTCTTGCTGGCGAGAATCGGAAAATTGTCGCGCAACGCCAAAAGAGCATCGGGCATGCTCGTTAGCATGCCCGATCGATCACTGCCCGGATAGCGCAAGTTACTTCGGGAGCCCGACCATGATCTCGCCGCTCTCGATCTTTACCGGGAAGGTCTGCATATCCTCGGATTTCATGCTCGGCTTGGGCATGAACGATGGCGTAGGCGGTGCTGAAAGTACGCGGAAAAGCTTCGACTGCAAGCGTCCGAGGAACGGATGGTCGTTGTTGAACGCGCTGTCGAACGGCTGGCGTACCACCTTGCCGGTGGTCACCTCGTACTTCGCTCCGTGGAACGGGCAGGTGATACAGCCGTCTTGGATTGGCACAGCCTTAATCGGCGAGCCCGGCAGGCCGCCGAGCGGAAGGCGCGCGTGAGGGCAGAGCGCTGTGGTCGCGGCTACCGTTTCGCCCTGACGGATGATGAGGACGCGCTGGCTACGCAGTCGCACTTCCTTAGGGGTGCCATCCGGGAAATCCCGCACGAGCCCGGCCTTCGTCCATTTGGTGAGCTTGGCGAACGGAAGAATGTTCTTGGCCCGCGTCGGGATTGGTGGGTCCAGGCCAAGGAGCGGGGCGAGTGTCAGTTGCATCAGTCCGGCGGACATAAGACCAGCGACGATCAGGACGATGCCGCCAAGGGTGTTACTGGAGGAAGTGGTGGGGTCGCCCGGGAAGAACAGCATGATGATGCCGCCCGCGATGAGCCCAATCGAAGCGAGGCCCCAGGTACCGAGAATAGAGATTCCGAGGAACGCGAGCGCAGGTGACACAGGTCAGACCCTCCGAGTCCGGATACTACCGCGCTTGTGCGGAATTGCGCAAAGTTTCCCGCACCGATCTAGTGCGCCGATCACGAGCGAGCAAGCTCAGTCTGCAAGTGATCGGTAGCGGCGGCGAAAGTAGATGAGAGGTTCTTTCGTTGGTTCGAAAGCCGCCCCAACAACCCGGCCAATGACGATGGTGTGGTCGCCGCCGGGGAGTGTTGCTTCGAGGTGGCAATCGAGATGTGCGATGGCGCCCGCCACGATCGGGCTTCCGGTGTGCCAGTCGAGCGTTGGCACGTCTGCGCCGAGCGTGAGCGCTGGCTCGCGGCCGGATTTCGAAAAAGCGTCCGAAATGGCCTGCTGGTCATCGGCGAGGATACTCACGGCGAACACCTTGGACTGCGGGATCATCGCGGCAAGCGCGTTGCTGTTCTGGATGCTGACGAGCACGAGCAAAGGATCGATCGAGAGGGAGGAAAAGCTCGAGACCGTTATCCCATACGCGAGCCCGTCCAGCTTTGTGCTGACGACCGTGACGCCCGCGGCCCACGAGCCCAGGGCGCCTTTGAAATCCTCGGGGAACACTTCGGGCATCTTCTACTCCTACAATCCCTGAAGGGTTGGAGCCATGTCCCAGAGGGCGTGGACGTCGACCTGAGCGAAGAACCGTGCCATGGGCAGGCCGGCGAGCAGTTGGTCCATTTCGCGCGCATCAGCGGCATCGTAGACGGCAAGCACGCCAAGGCCCGTTTCGCGGTAGATCGCCCGGATCTTCCCCTGGTCATAGTGGCCTTTTATGGCGCGCAGTTGATCCGCAACAATGCTCTGCCAGGCATCTGGCGCCATGTCGTGGGGCTGGCGCGAAACCAGGCGGACGGAAAAGAGCACGAGCGGACTCCGGGAGTGGTGAATGGGCGGATTATACCCAGCGGCAGCGGCCAGTCGCGAATCGGGCGCGCTTGCTAGAACAGGCGGTAGAAGAGGATTGCTGCAACCAGCACTCCATAGCTGATCACGGCGATCTTCAGCGGGCGCCGTCCCAGGCGGCGCGCCACGCCTACGCCAAGGTACCCGCCAGCCAACGCGCCGACCGCCATTATTAGCGCCGGCACCCACCGCACGGGGCCGAAGAAGGCGAAATAGAAGACCGCGGCGGCGTTGATGAGTAGCGACAGAAGGCCCTTTAAGGCATTGGAGCGCTGGATATCGTCGGGCAGAAGGATGCCGAGCACAGCGAGAGTCATGATCCCAAGCCCTGCGCCAAAGTAGGCGCCGTACACGGCGAGCAGGAATATGCCGCCGAGCAGCGCGAGCGGGACGTGGTCCTCCCCGCTGGAGGCCAGCCTGTGGGTGACGGCAAAGCGGGCGAGTCTCTCCTGGACGGCCATCAATCCGCAGGCGAAGAGGATGAGAAAGGGCACGATCACGTCAAAGGCGTCACCCGGCGTGAGCAGCAAGATGGCCGAGCCGGCGAGCGCGCCAAGGACGCTCGGCGCTGTGAGGGCGATCATTCGCTTGCGTTGGCTTCGCAGCTCGCCACGATAGCCGTACGAGCCGCTCAGATAGCCCGGCCAAAGGGCGACGGTGTTGGTCACATTCGCTGTCTTGGTGGAGTATCCGACCGCAATCAGCGCCGGAAAGCTGACGAGGGAACCTCCCCCAGCAACTGCGTTGATCGCGCCTGCAACGAACGCGGCAGCCATCAATCCGAGCGCTGGGAGTAGATCCATCGAGGCCAAACACTCGCCGTTCGAACGGCTACACGCCAGCGCGTACCATCGCACGGTGACATCCGAAACCCGCCCCTTGCTGACCTTCGATCTCGATGGCGTGCTCTGCCGGCCGCCGCTCGGCATCAACCCCGGCAAGGGCCAGCAGAAGAGCCGCGAGGGCGAGGGCGCTCGCAACTTGCTCTGGGCCACCGAACGCTGGCGCTACATGGCGCGAAGGCCGATGCCCGGTGCGCGCAAAGGCCTCCAGCTGCTGAGCGAACGTTTCGAATGCCAGGTCGTTTCGGCGCGGTCGCAGCAAGCGTCCGCCTACACCGCCTCCTGGTTTCGCAAGAACCTCGGGCTCGACCTTGCGTTGCACCTGCGGCCGGGATGGCAAGAAAAGCCTGCCCAGTTTAAGGCACGGCGCGTCGTCGAACTCGGCGCGCTTGCCCACTTCGAAGATGACGCCCACACCGCGCAGTGGCTGGCCGAACTGCTGCCCGCGGTATTCCTGGTCGACTGGTGGCGAAACCGCTGGCTGGACCTCCCGAACGTCTATCGCATCAACCGCCTGGAAGAGGCGATGCCCGTGCTCGAGAGGCTGATCGCTTCCCGCGGGTAGCGTCCGCTTTCCAGAGGCGATTAGGGGCTTGTCCTGCCTGCCTTCGCGGAGCCACCGCGCCGGTTTGCGTTGTGCTGGGCACCGCCGCCCGAGCACCGGGCGAGCTAACTTCGCTGCTCCACTTCGCGCGAGAGGATGACTTCGAGCCCCTTGTCGAGGTATTCGATCTCCACGCTGACGCTCTGTTCCTGGCGCCGGAATACCAGGTCCACGTGTCCGATGCCAAGGCGCAGCCCACGCATTCGTAACCACGAGATGCCTTCGGGCAACATGGGCCTGGCAACGATCAACTGGTTCGCCAGACCCGGCCGTAAGCCCAGCATCGAAACGGTGACGTAAGGAATGGTCCCTGCGGCCCAGGCCTGGGGGCGGGAGGCCACGGGGTAGGGCGTGGGCACCGGCCGAAGCTCCCGCCGATCGCCACAAAAGAGCTCGGGCACGCGAAATTCCGGAAACGAAATAGCCATCGCCACGAGGGCGTTGCCAAGTTGCGCCGCGGCGCCGTCGCGGCCGTAACGCCGAAAGCCAGCCACGATGAGCGAACTATCGTGTGGCCAAACCGAGCCCACATGGTACCCAAGGGGGTTGTAGCCTTTCACGGTGGAAGAGAGCGTTCGAACGCCCCACCCGGTGAACATGTCCGGCTCCATCAAGCGGCGTTCGATGGCGGATGCGGTTGCCGTGCTGCACGCACCAGCCCAGAGGACGTGGCCGGCGTTGGAGGCTGGGGTGGCCACCTTCCGTCCGGAACCATCGAGACAGAGGGCGAGACCGACTTCGGCATCGCCGAAAGCCGCTTCAAGGCGCTCGATATGGGCTTTCGATTCCGCTGCTGCTCTATGCGATTCGGCAAGTTCGCCGCGAAGGGCCGCCATTTCGGCATAACCCGCCATCGCCGCAGCGAAATAGCCCTGTACTTCGACCAGTGCGATCGGAGGTGCGGCGAGCTGGCCATCAGGCCAAACGATCGCATCGTGCGAGTCTTTCCAGCCCTGGTTTTCCAGTCCCGAGGCTGTTTCACGGGAGTATGAGAGGAATCCCTGCACGCCATCGCGAGCCTGCTGCCTGAGCAGCGCCACCGCCCTCTGTACGTTGGGCCAGATCTCGCCCAGCAACTGGTCGTCGTTCGTCCAGCGCATGTATTCCGCCACTGCCAGCACAAACAGCGGCGTCGAATCGGCGCTCCCATAGTAGCGAGCAAAGGGCACCTCACCCGCCTGTGCAAGCTCCCCCCAACGGAGTTCGTGGGGGATCTTGCCCGGGAGGGCGTCGCTCTGCGGATCCGCTTCGGTAGCTTGGTATTCTGCGAGAACAAGAAGCGCCTGGCGAAGCACTTCAGGGGCGAAGGCAACAAGCTGCATCCCGGCAATGAGGCTGTCCCGGCCAAAGAGCGTATCGAACCAGGGCACGCCGGCAGCGAGGTAACGGTTTCCTTCCCACTCCGTCTGCAGGGCATGGATGTCCGAGAGCGACCGTTCGAGCACGGCGTTGAACGCCACATTGTCGGTCTCGATCCGGGTAACGGTCGAAAGCCAGGCGCTCAGTGCTCCGGCAACGCGGGCTGCGGCGGCCTCCATCGGCTCCACGGGCGCTGCGCCGTCGATCCCTACACGGATGACGATTTCGGCAGTCTCACCCGGTTCGAGCGGCAAAACGAAGGAGGCGCGTTGCGTAGTCAGCAACTCGGGAGCGGGATCGAAAGTCACGCACGTGTTCCGCGGCCGGCCGTCCGCGCCCGTAAAGCGAAACTCGACGCTATCCCGGGTGGTAACAGCGGTTACGGACGGCCTTGGAGACCTCCGGGCAAACCCGCGAACCTCAAAGATGTCGTGGAAATCAGCGTCGAACTCCACGCGCAGTTCACAGGCCACCTGCCGCTGGCCGTAGTTGGAGATGCTCAAATTCTGAAACAGTCCGCCCGCGAGGAGGGTCGTCCGTCGCACCAAAAGCGTCTGCGCGGGGATTACTTCCCCGGAGGTGCGCACGAGAATCGCGGGGTTTGTGAGGATGGCGCTCAAGCCGCCGTCGGGGCCGCGAGAATCGAGCAGTGTCGGTGCCACGCCGCTGAACGAAAAGCGCAGTCGCGAGAGATAGCGAGTATCCCGCGCGTAGGCCCCTGTTGCAGGGTCTGCCTCCGAGTCGATATCTCCGCTGTACATCGTGAGCAACGAGATGCCGTCGTTGCGCAGCACCTGGCACCCGGTAATGTTCCCTAAGGGCTGTGGTTCTTCGCCGCACAAGAGCCAATCGGCCTGGAGGTTCGGGGGGTTGCCGTCGTCACGCACCATGAGCGGCCAAGAAACTCTCCATGTTCGAACGCATTGGAGCTCGCGTCAGCAGTTGGCGATAGAGCGCCTCGTGGGCGAGCACGCTCTTTTCCACGGCAAAATGATCCACTACATACTGGCGGCATGCGGCCCGGGCGATTTCCGGAACGCGCGTCACCGCCTCGACCGCTTCATCAACGTTTTCGCAGATGAAGCCGTTAACGCCGTCGACCACCACCTCTGGCACGGCCCCGCATCGATACGCAATGACGGGCGTCCCCGCCGCCATCGATTCGACCATCACGAGGCCAAACGGTTCGGGCCAGGCGATAGGGAAAAGGGTAGCGTAGGCCTCAGCGTAAGCGCGCGCTTTGACTTCGTGTGGGGGCTGCTCGAGGAAGTCCCACCGCAGCCCATCGAGGGCTGGGCGAACCACGGTTTCGAAGTACTCCTCCTCCGGAGCCTCGTTAATTTTCGCGAGCACCATCAGCCGCATGTCGCTGCGACGCGCGATTTCAATCGCGTCCAAGATGCCTTTCTCCGGACACATCCGGCCGACAAAGAGGAGATAGCCGCCATCGCCTTCGCCCATTGGGTAGCGAGTGGCATCCACGGCGTTGTGGATAACCGTGGCGCTCAGTTCGGCGGGAAATGTGCTGCGCTGGTGGTGGCTGACAGCGACCATGTGGACTCGTCCGCCGAGACGTTCGTAGATGGGACGGACCGCGGGAATCATCGCCCCGTGCACGGTGTGAACGGCGGGCACGGGCACGCCAAAGGCCATGAGCAAGCCGAGGAGCGAATGGTCATGGATGATATCGAACTCTGACCAGCGTTCGTACGCGTCCAGAATCGCGGGGGCCTCCACCATCCAGTCGCCGATCTGCGCCGAAGGTGGCCTGGCGTAGGTGCTTACCAGCCGGGCATCGGTCACCGAGCCACCCGAGGCGAAGAGGGTGACTTCGTGTCCACGCGCCACCAGCCCCTCTGCGAGATTGCTCACGACCCACTCTACCCCGCCGTAGCCGGTCGGCGGGACTGCAAACCAGGGCGGTGCGATGAGACCAATACGTAGTGCCATAACTCCGCAAGCCTAGCGAGGGTCGCAGGACATCCGTTTTAAATAGAGCGGGCAACGTCATCTCAAAATCGTGACAACCACCTCAAGTGGGCTTAACGAAATGCGGCCCCTCGCCCGCGGACGCACGTCCGGTGAAAGATCCCGTCCCGCCTTTACGCCGAGATGGTTTGGGACGTCGCATGGCTTGTCCTTGGAGGGCAATGGTCCGGTCGTACTCAGCCAACCTCCGTGTTAAGCGTTTGCGACCGCTCGAACCACCCCGGCATCCCGATCTCTTCAAACTGCGCCGCAGCTACGGCCAAGGCGATGACGAAGTCCCGAGTGCGGGCGGCGATAAGACCCGCACCGGTGTGAATCGGCCGCTCTGACGAGGGGCTGTTGCGCACGACGCGATGGCGGCCGCTGGCATCGCGCAGCTCGTCAAACGGCGCGATGACGTCCGCCACTTCGAGCTCGAGGGCAATGCTGGAGGAGCTGTTGCAAAGTCCGATCCGGGCCGCTCCCATGTCGGGCTAGCGTCACGTGCAGGCGACGACGCGATTCCGGCCCGCCTCTTTCGCTTGGTATAGGGCGGCGTCGACTCGCTGGATCAGCGCGTCCGCAGCCTCGCCTGGCAGGCATTGTGCCACGCCAAAGCTCGAAGTCACGGGCTCCGCTATCGAATCGATCCGCTCGGTGGCCAGGAGGCGCCGAAGGCGGTCGGCTACGTCTGTGGCCTCAGTCATCGGCGTTCTAGGCATGAGCACAACGAACTCTTCGCCACCGTAGCGTGCAACGATATCCGTCGGCCGAGTCGCGAATAGGAGCAGTTCCCCAAAGCGGGCAAGAACCCGGTCGCCGCCCGCGTGTCCGTAACGGTCATTGACGTGCTTAAAGTGGTCAATGTCGGCCATGATGACGCTGAGTGGAGTGCCTTCACGTTCCACCCGCGACATCTCTGCCAACAGCGACTGATCGAGCTTTCGCCGATTACCCACCTTGGTCAGCGCATCGGTGAGGGAGACCTCGACCATCTGGGCCTCCCGTTGCCGCAAGCCGAGATTCTCGACGCCGAGCGTACGTCTCGACTGCAGCGACTCTCGGTGCAGGCTCTCCATGGCATCGGCGATCCGCTCCAATTCCTCCACATTGTGCTCGGCAACAACGCGTACTCCCGTTTCGGTGGCCCAAATCCGCGCCATCAGCGTCCGTAACCTACCCGAGGGATCGCCGATTGTACTGAGCCCCTGGTAGATTTCACCATGCTCATTGGGCACTGTGGACACAATCGTGGCGAACGTTGGCTGAACGAAAAATCGACGCACATTAGTCCCGACTCTCGGCTCGCCACCTGGCTCTAGCAGGCGCAAGAATCCTGCGTTCGCGGAGTGCAAGAGCCCCGTAACGTCGAGAGTGGCGACCGCAACGCCCAGGAGCGGGGCGAGTTCGTCAGACGGCGTCATCAATTCGTGCCCGGGGACGCCGGAAGCTGATCCGCGAACGTTACGGCGGCCTCGGCGTCTTGCCGCCACGCGTCCGCCCCAATCCGTCCGGCGAGCCAGTCGAAGTTATTGACGGCCAGGCCACCAATCATGATGGCCGGGCGGGACTGGCCGAAGCTTTGATCCAGCCTTGAAATCACCGTCTTCGCAGCCTGGAGCTGCTGCGCAAACGACACCGAAAGGCCAATCAGATCGGGCTTCCAGTCCCCCGCGTACTGCACCAGCGAAGAAGTGGGAACATCGGCCCCGAGATAGCCCACCTCCCAGCCACCAAGCTGGAAGCCATCAGACACCATCTGTAGCCCGACATCGTGGTGGTTGCCCTCCACACACGCCAGGAGGACCTTCTTCCCGTTCGGCGGCGACTGGACGCACCCTGGAAGCTTTTGGACCATGACCGACTGCGCGATCGCCGTTGCCAGGTGCTCCTGGGCCACCGAGACCTCGTTGCGCTGCCACTTTTGCCCAATCGAATAAAGCGCAGGCTGGATAATATGGAGCTCCGCCGCAACGAGGCCTTCGCCACGCTCCAACCCGGCATCGATCAGATCCGAAGCACTTCTGCGATTACCTGCCAGGAGCGCCTCCTCGAACGCCGGGCACTCGGGCCATGCAAAGGGCATCTTGGCATAACTGGCGGGCTCGGGCGGAAACCGGTCGCGAAGGTCCCCCTGGATGGCGGCTATCGCTGCCGCGACGACCGCCGCATCGGACGGTTCCATTCGCGCCTGAAAGAACTCGCCGAGCCAATCGAGTGATAGAGATAGGTGCTCGCCGGGGATATCTCGCGTCGACAGCACCCCGGCGAGCCACCGGAGGTATTCGACCATTGGCGCAACGAGACCGAACTCGAGCACGGGGCGCAGAAACTCCAGGTGGAAGCCAAGATCCTCGCGGCATGCCTGTTTTCCGCGCTCACCGAACTGCGCATAAACGGACGCATGGTCCTCGTAGAACTGCGCGGTGACCGTGCTGATGGCATCGGAACGGAGTTCAGCGAAACGCCGGAGGCCGTCTTTGCTCAGTTGAGGAAGTTCAGGAGTCATGCATTCGATCCATTTCAGGTCGCGAAGACGTCGAAGAACCGGACCTCGGCGCTCTTGGGCACCAGTTTGAGCCCCTTCGGGATGCCCGTGTGTGCCTCTTTGTAGGAATGCCCGTGGTGCCACGCGCGGTAGCTCTCCTGATCGCTCCACTGGGTCACGAGCCAGATCTCTTGGGGATCGTCGATAGGACTCATGACCGAAAGACCTATGAAGCCCGGCTCGCCCTCAACGAGGTGAGGCCGATGGCGGAAAGATTCGCGAACGGACTCGGCCATCTCGTTGGCTATGGTGAATCGGCTCAGAGCAACGAACATCCAAACCCTCCGTGAACACCAGTCCAGTCGAACAACCGCATCAAACACTCAAGGCGCCGTGAGCGCGGAAAAGGATGCAAGGCTGCCAAGGCGCCCGCCAGCGCCGTTCTGTGGTCCGAACTCCCACGCTCGACACGACGCCTCATGCTGATCATAACAGATGTCGGTCGTGCCCCGTCGGGGTGCAAAACAGATTAGTCTATCTACTATAGTTCAATCGCGTTCGCCGACAGGTAGCCGGCTATCGGTAGCGACTGGGGATGTGACAGTTCCGGAGGGAGTAGATTCAAAAGTGATGGTGCCCCCGCCAGGAATCGAACCTGGGCACATGGTTTAGGAAACCAATGCTCTATCCGCTGAGCTACGGGGGCATCCGCGCCTGCCGCGCTCCAATTTCCGCGACAAGGCGCGTTGCCGCAAGGCGTCCAGCAGCCGGCGGTGCGTCAGCCGATTTCCAGTGGTACGTGAAGGGGGGCCTACGGGGCGGGCGGAAGGCCGGGCTGCTGGGTGGCAGCTGGCGGCGGCGACCCAAGATCCGGCACCGGGCTGACGTTCGTCAGTAATGAGAGGGATGATCCCCCGCGCGGCCCAACCGAGGCGCTGTCCGGCATTGATTGCGCGCCCAGAACCATCAGCGCCAGCAGGGCGGTCATCACGCCGACGACCACCAGGCTGAGCCCGAAATCGGACGGCGTCGCATCGGAAGTGCGCCGCGACACAGGGAACGAGTGCTGGGGACGGATCGTCATCCCAGCCACCGTATCGCCGCCGGGGTGGCGTTTCCGAAACGCACGCGGACAAAAGTGTTACGTGGGCGTAAAAAGGGACCAGCCGCCGCCCCGGGCCTTAACTTGCGTGGCGCTTGGTCTCGAGCCGCTGTTCGAACCTGGCGCGGTCCACGATGAATCGCTGGTGTGTGCCGTTTCCCACTTCGTCGATTCCGTCCGTCGCGGTCCACGTGAAATCGAGACGCCGGCCATCGACTGCGCTGAGCGTAACGGTGGCAATGACTGCCAGGCCTTCGGGAGTTGCAGCGGTGTGGTTAATCACGATCTGGGCGCCTACGGTCATCTGTCCAGATTCGAGGAAGCCCGCCACCCACTCGGCGGCCGCCTTTTCGACCAGCGCGCCGAGAGCCGGGGTGCTAAAGACGTCGGGCGTCCCAACTACGATCCTGCTGGCGAAGTGTTCCGGCGCGCAGGTCGCAGAAAGTGCTGTACTGAGGCCGGGTTTGAGGTCTTCGAGTGTCATGGTCAATCCTCCAAAGCTGAGGATCGCATGCTACGGCAGCGGGCGGGCACATTGCTGATCCAGGCGGGGCTGGCTCGGCCTAGTGGGACGGTTGGCAGTCCCACGCCGACCACGGATCTCCACCGGATTCGGCGGCGCGAGTGCGGAAGGCCACAAGGGCAACCTTAAGGTTCGTCACAGGGTCGGACCAGGAAGCGAGATCGACGCCCGCCTCGGTGAACCACAGGGGCATGATCTGCATCAGGCCGCGGGCGCCCGAGCCGCCAATGGCAGCAGCGTTGTAGCTGCTTTCGCACCAGGCCACCTGGACCACGGCGTCGAGTTGATCACTGCTCCACCCGGCCGTCGCTGCAAACGACCGGATATCCGCTGCCGTGTGGAAGGTGGAAGCCGGGCGCGGCGCAATCGCTGGTATGGATGCGACCTGCGGGGCGGGAGTCGCGACGGGCGCGGCGGCGGTGTGTACCTCGGGCGCGGCGGTTGCGACGGGTTTGGAGGGAGCCACTGGGGCGGCGATCGGCTGGACTGCTTCAGCCGAAGTTTCGGCGGCTGTCACTGCGGCCGTGGTGGCCTTCGCTTCGATCGCGCTTTGGAGCGTCTTCACTGGAGTGGCTACCGTCACGGTCTCTGCGCTCTGCGGCTGCTGGAATTCGAAGATGCGCTGTGCGGTGCTGTTCGATGCTGGCTGCGAGTTGAGCACTGTGATGCTTGCCGCCTGGTACGTAGGAGCGGACGCGTGGCTGGGCCCGCCGGCGGCCAATGCGAACACAAGGTACGCGCCTGTGACAACGGCAGCGAAGAGGCCGACCTTGGCAAGCGGCCTCGGGAGGCCACGGCGGTGCGACTTTTCGATGTAGTTAGGAGTGAAAACTGCTTCGCGACCAAAAGTGCCGCGCAGATGAATGACCGCAGGAGAGCGCCGCCCACTCAATTGGAGTGAGGGGTTGCGGACCCACGCCGCAGCCGCTGGCACCGCCGCATACGCGTAGTCGAACCAATCGACGAGCGATTTGAAGCAGCGTGCGAGAGTGAAGGACGGGCGCGCTGGCAGGCGACGCCCGTCGTAGCGTGAAGAAAACTGCATAAAGTTCGGCCCATCCGCATGCCTTGTGAGGCGTCCGGGGAGAGCCTTACCCCGCCAAGAGTGACTGGAGGATGGCACAGGACAACGTCCAGTGGCAACCTTTTTGGCGCCCGAATGGTGTTCGGATAACCGATTGTCGTACGGATCGTCGGCGTCACCTGCCTGTAAACCGTTGGGGTTTGCGCCGATCGTTAACGGCCGCTAGATTCGCTCAACGCACCTTCCGAGCCGCTTACGCTCCCTGCGCCAGGATCATTCGCCAACATGGCCAATCCATTCGAGTCCACCTTCGAACGCCTTCGCTCGCACGCCGTTCCCGAATGGTTCGAGGATGCGAAGTTTGGGATTTTCGTGCACTGGACCATGTCCTCGATCCCAGCCTTCGCGCCGCAAGCTGGCAGCTTGCCGGAAATCATGCGCGACCATCCGAACGACCCACTGAAGTACAACCCATACGCCGAGTGGTACCAAAACACCTCCAAGTTTGCGGATAGCGAGGTTGCCAAGTACCACCGCGAACGCTACGGAGAC
Source organism: Tepidiformales bacterium (assembly GCA_038323265.1). Lineage (GTDB taxonomy): Bacteria > Chloroflexota > Dehalococcoidia > Tepidiformales > Tepidiformaceae > PNKC01. Next base: position 9,866 of record JBBQGT010000009.1, on the reverse strand, counting down.
GCTCCCTACGAGGCGTTCAGAGCCCCGTTCGAAGCCGCGTTGGACGCCTGGGACCCGGAGCCCCTCATCGACCTCATCGTCGCTTCCGGCGCGAGATACGTGGTCTACGTGACGAAGCACCACGACGGCTTCGTCCTCTGGCCCACGGAGGTTACCAATCCGTACACGCGGGGTTGGAACTCGCGGCGCGATGTCGTTGGTGACCTCGCGGATGCGGTAAGGCGGCGAGGCCTGCGATTTGGGGTGTACTACTCGGGAGGGCTGGATTGGACCTTCAACACCGCCCCGATCGCCTCCCTGCGCGACATGTTCGAGAGCGTGCCACGTACGGCTGAGTACAGACAGTACGTTGACGCTCATTTTCGGGAACTCATCGACCGTTACCAGCCGTCGGTTCTCTGGAACGACATCGCTTACCCGCCGGGGTCCGAATTGCCAGCCCTGATGGCGGACTACTACGCAACGGTACCCGATGGCGTTGTGAACGACCGCTGGTCGCAACCCGGCGAGGAAGGTTTCCCCGCGCCCGGCCACTTCGACTTCCGGACGCCAGAGTATTCCCAGTATTCGCAGATCCGCAGCCGAAAATGGGAAGCGACGCGCGGCATCGGACATTCGTACGGCTACGCCGCGAACGAGCCGCTGGCCAACATCATCTCGCCCGCTGAATTGATCCACTCATTTGTCGATGGCGTTGCGAAGAACGGCAACCTGTTGCTCAACATCGGTCCGCGGGCTGACGGCTCGGTGCAACCGGAGCATGAAGTGCCGCTGCGAGCGATCGGCGCCTGGCTCGCCGCAAACGGCGCCGCGATTTACGGCACGCGTCCCTGGACTCACGCAGAGGGCACGGCGAGACAGGCCGGAACCGACTTGCCAGTGCGCTTCACGACGAAAGGCCAGCAGCTCTTTGCTACCGTGCTTGGTCCTCTCGCGCTTGGCCAGGTCACGTTGGACGGCCTCGAAGACCGCCCGGCCAGCGGCCTTCGGCTGGTCGCAACTGGGGAGACAGTGGCGGCTGAGGTCGTGAGCGGTCAGCTGTCCGCGAAACTTCCGCCCATCGCGAGTTCCGAAGCGCCCGCCTTCGAGATCCTGCCCTGATACGCTCTGACGACTTAGCGACGAACGCGTAAACTTCCGGGCATCGCACTGATTTTGGAGGGATGAATGGCAGGAAAGCTCGAAGGGAAGACAGCGATTGTTACTGGTGCAGGGCGGGGCATCGGACGCGAGGTAGCGCTGCTTTACGCGCGAGAAGGCGCGCGGGTCATCGTTAACGACCTGGGCGTCTCGGTAGACGGCGAAGGCAACGACAACAGCCCGGCGCAGCAGGTAGTCAACGAGATCAAAGCAGCCGGTGGCGAAGCTCTGGCCAACTACGCCGACGTGGCCGATATGGACCAGGCCGAGGACCTTGTCCGACAGGCGTTGAACGAATGGGGCCAGCTCGATGTGCTGGTGAACGTCGCGGGCATCCTGCGAGACCGCATGGTCTTCAATATGACCGAGGCGGATTGGGACGCCGTAGTCCGCGTCCACATGAAGGGCACGTTTGCCACAACGCGCTTCGCCTCCATTCACTGGCGCCAGGCGCGCCAGGGCGGACGTCTGATCAACTTTACGTCGGGCTCGGGACTCTTTGGCGCGCCCGGCCAGCCGAACTACGCTGCCGCCAAGATGGGCATCTGGGGCTTTACCCTCAGCTGCGCCCGCGCCCTCGGCAAGTATGGCGTGACGGCCAACTCAATCGGGCCAGGCGCCGCCACGCGCATGACCGACAGCGTGCCCGAAGAGCGCGCCGCGGGCGGCGCCACCCGCACGACTTCGGACGAAGCCGCGGGAACTGAACGTGATCCGGCGAACATCGCCCCCACAGTGCTTTACCTCGCGTCAGACGAGGGCGATTGGATCACCGGCCGCTGTTTCGGCGTGAGCGGCTACCGCGTGACCCTTTACACCCAGATCGAGCCTCAGGTCGTCCTGCAGGGCAACGAAGCGTGGACCACCGAGTCCCTCTTCAAGCGCTTCCCGCAAGCCTTCGGGCAAGCGCTGGGGAAGGGTCGCCAGCCCGGCGGCTAAGGGCGAAGCGTTTCGAACCACAAACGAAGGCCCCGGACGTTCGTCTGGGGCCTTCGTTTGCGTTCGAACCGAACCGTGCTACGCCCTCGGCAGGCCCAGCCCGCGGGTGGCGACGATGTTGCGTTGCACTTCGCTCGTGCCGCCAGCGATCGTGCTCGAGATTGTCGCCAGGTAGCTGGCGGCAGCCCGGCCTCGCATCGGCGCTGACGCAGGGTCCGTCAGTTGGCCGTGCGTCCCGCAGATCTTCATCGCCGTCCGCGCAATCTTTTGGCTCAACTCGGTGTTGAAGAGCTTGGCGATCGATGCCTCGTGGTTCGGGACCCTGCCCTCCGCCTGGATGGTGATCACCCGGTAGCTCAGCATCTTCGCGACCGACGCCTCGATCCAGCGGTCCGTGAACTCAGACTTCACCGCGTCGCCTTTGGCCACTACGGTCCCATCGTCTTTGTGAGATTTCCAGTAGCGCATGTAGTACTCCAGCGACTGCCGCTGACCGACCGCGTTGCCAATGGAGCTGCGTTCGAAGTCCAACGTGGTGGTGCCGATGTACCAGCCGCGGTTCACCTCGCCGAGCACGTTCCGCGCTGGTACGCGCACGTCTTCGAAGAAGACTTCGTTGAAAGCATGCATGTTGCCCATGTTGATCAGTGGCCGGACGGTCACGCCGGGGCTTTTCATATCCAGTAGGAAGTACGTAATGCCGCGATGCTTCGGCGCATCCGGGTCTGTGCGGGCCAGCATGAACATCCAGTTGGCGGTGTGCGCACCGGACGTCCAGATCTTCTGGCCATTGAGCACGAAGTCATCGCCGTCACGGATAGCGCGAGTCTGCAGCGAGGCGAGGTCCGAGCCGGAACCCGGTTCGCTGTAGCCCTGACACCACTGCACTTCGCCCGCAAGGATGCGCGACAAGTGCTCTTTCTTCTGCTCTTCTGAGCCGTGGATGATCAGCGTGGGGCCGATCATCGCAGTGCCCATGCCGCCCACGTTCATGGCCCGTGCCTCAGCGAACTCCTCGTTGAGGATGAACTGTTCCATCACGCCCAGTCCGGCGCCGCCGTACTCCTTGGGCCATGCCGGCGCCACCCAGCCCTTGCCGGCGAGCTTCTGACGCCACTCCTTCATATACGAACCGCCAGCGCGCATCGCTTCTTGCGGCGAGGCGTCTTCGGGCATCGCCTTCGGGCGTTCGTTCTTGAGGAAGGTGCGCACTTCATTGCGCCAGGTGTCCTGGGTAGCGGTGTCGTTAAAGTCCATCGAGCACTCCGATAGGTGGTGTTAAGTCAAACGATGGGCGAACGGTAGCAAACCCACACTCTGACGTAAAGGGAAGAGTGGGGAGCGGAGGGAGGGGGGATTCGGTGCGCTGATCGAACCGGTGATCAACTCCGACATCACGGACTGGCTCCGCGACCCGGGCAAGGTGCTGGCCGAGTGGGCGCAGGAATTCGACGGTCCGCAGCCGGTCGCAGCTAAGTCCGCCGTTTCGCCTAGACGTGGTTGCGGCCGAGAATGTCACCATCCAGCGCGGTCGGCGGCAAGGAGCGAGCGCAGGCCCTGATATCACCTGTCCTACTCCGGACTCGCTGAGGACGCTTCTATGCTCAAACGCCTGAACGTTCGCGGTTCAACGACGGATGGCCCGCACGGAGCGTTGCCCAGCAGCCATCCGTCCGCGCCTAGCTCAGCCCTTCGCGTAGTTCGCAGCGCCTTGAAACTCGACGAACACCGCAGGCTCGTTGCCGCCGTTCCACGCGTCGTGACCTGGGGCGATCCGATAGACGCTCCCGGCAGTGATGTCGGTCTCGGTGCCGTCGCTGTGAACCACGTGAAGGGCGCCAGAGATGGCGTAACCGACGTGCTCCGTCTGGCAACTTTCGGTGTTGGCCATCGGCTTTATGCACTCAGACCAGCGCCATCCCGGGTGGAAGGTGTAACGGCCGATTTGGCGGGGCAACGCGTCTCATCGGGGGAACTGAAATCTCGGGATTCGATACCAGGCATGCTAATCCGGCCTCCTCGGTAAGATGCCAACGAGCTTACCACAGTAGACTTCGAGACGGAGGGCGAACGGGCCTAGATGAAGGAATCGTCCAAACGATTGCCTCGCGATCCAGGGACGTTCGTTTGACGCTCACCCAAGTTCCTCAATTACCGCGCCATGCTGGCCACGGTTCTCTTGGCCAATCGGAGGCTGGCCACGGTTCTCTTGGTCCAATCGGAGGCTGGCTCTGGCTAAGAAGCCAGAAGAGCGGTCAATCTCCGAGCACTGTCACGCCCAGCCGCGTGTTCGAAGTCAACCGGTTAGAGTGCCTGCCGGAATACGTCCCGGAAGCGGGAGCGACGTCCGCGTAATCTCGGCCGACGGCTACCGTGACGTATCTGAGGTCGGGTTTTTGAAGGTGACATGGGTCGAAGGGCAGCGCCACGGCGGCGTCCGGATCGTCCGGATCAGCCACAAGAACTTCAACCCATGCGTGGGTTTGCCCTTCGCCGAGCAAGTGGCCCGATACGTACCGGGCAGGAACCCCCAGGGACCGGCACATTGCGATCATCAGATGGGCGTGGTCCTGGCAGACGCCCGCCCCTGTGGCGAGCGCCTCGGCAGCTGTGGTGTCCACGGAGGTCGCCCCTTTTCGATACGACAGCGCCTCGTGAACCGTCCTGCAGACCCGTTCGGCGATTTCGAGATGAGACGCCGAACCAGACGATGCCACCCGAGCGGCGCTGGCGAGCGCCTTATCAGGTTGGGTCAGCGCTGTGGGGTCCAGGTAGATCGGATCCCGCAAAGCCTCGGACCGTAGCCTGGCCGTGACCAAGCCGGGTTCGCGTTCGATCACGACGTCAACTTCGAACCGGATGAATTCCGTCACCGCCCCAATACGCACGCAGGCAATCGAGTTCCCGAAGCGGTCGGTTGACCACTCCGCATTGGAGGCGCCCGGTTCGGTGGAGAGACGATGAAAGATCAGGCGTTGGCCGCCATGCTCCAATGGCGGAATCACGACCAATCGCTGCCGCAGAGAGGTCACTGGCCCGGAATACCGGTACTCGAAAGTCTGGCGCAATACGAAATGCGCGCGCGAAGAGGCCATGAGATGGTGAGCGAAGTCGGCGACGCTAGCGCTGCTTGAATCCCACATTTCCTGGAGGCGATCCTGATTCATTGCGGCGCCCCGAAAGGATCGTCGCTCCTGATCTCATCTGCCCACACCAGCATCGTTTCCAGCCCCGCGTTGCCATAGCTCGTGAGCATGGCGCAATCCAATGCGTCTCTCCCTCGTCCGATTAAGACGCGACCGATCCGGCGTTGGTTGTTGCGCGGGTCGAACGTGTACCAGCGGTCCCCAAGCCAGACCTCCATCCAGGCGCCAAAGTCCATCGGCGCTCCGTCGGGGGGAAGATCGATGTCGGGAAGGTACCCGAATGCGTATCGAGCGGGGATGTTCAGGGCCCGGCAAAAGCTAATCGCCAGGTGGGCGAAGTCCCGGCACACGCCGAGGGAGCTCGCGTAAACATCGAGAGCCGTCGTACGTGGAGAACTGGCGCCCGCCTGCCAGGTAATGTTCTCGTGGACGAAATCACAGATGGCCTGGACCCGGCCCCATCCGGGTGGCGTGCTCCCGAACACCCGCCATGCTTCGTCGGCCAGTTCATCCGAGAGGCAATACCTGCTTGGGAGGGTGTACACCAGGGTCGCATCGGGCAGTGCGCTCGGGGGAAGCTCACGTGCCGCCTCATCAGCCTCGTCCAAACACGGAGGCACTTCGACTATGGCGTCGTAGCGGAGCAACGACGTTCCTGCAGGCAGTTCCAGGCGTTGACAGAGGTTGCCATAAAGATCACGGTAGCCCCGCCGCGCAATGCCGTTGGTGGCAGTCCAGCTCTCCCGGCTCAAAATCGCTTGGTCCGTTCGACTGGGTTCGACCTGCATCACCGCGTGCGTCGGCGCCAACGTGCGGAGACCGAATTCACATCCAACTCGAACTTTAATAGCAGCGGTCATGGAACGAAGTATCGCATGCGAGCGTTTCCGGCCAATAACGCATCGTCCCCCACTCGAGAAACGCGATTGAAACGCGGGCGGGCTAAGGTGTTGTGGACGAATTGGCTGTTCGGACCATTCGCATGTTGATGCCGGCCGGCCCGGCGCGCTTTCCGCAATCTGTGCATCGCGGGTGGCGCACCTCGAGGACATCGTGAGCCTGGACGTCGTGTCGGACGAGGGAGAGTTGGTTGTCGACGATCGACGGCTTCGAGACGGTCTTGATCGGGCGAACCCGAGTATCTCCTTTACCCGAGTATGCCCTTTTCCCAGGAGAACTTGCGCGACTTTCGGCGTTTGCCCGGGCAGCAGCTGCAGTCGTCGGAGCCAGGGCGGAAAAGCGGACGGCATTCGAAGCTCTACCCCGGACGACGGGTACTCAGCTGCCGCCACGGGCCGTGACGTTGGCGCAGGCGAGCTGACCGCCCGACTATCGGTAACAACCTCGAAACTTCCCTCTGGTATGGTTCCTGAACGATGCAAAGCGTGCGGGACTACAACTTCGGCGCCGGTTACGACGAGATGTTCGAATCGCCGGGCGTACCACGGGAACATTGCCGGGCCGTTTTCGAAGCGCTTTGCTCGCTGACTCCGGCCGATATCGCCGAAGCTCGGCAACGCGCCGACGTGGCGTTCGTGAACCTGGGGATCACCTTCACCCTTTACCACGAAGCGGAAGCCACCGAGCGGATCTTCCCGTTCGACCTCGTCCCGCGCGTGATCGCGGGGAGGGAGTGGGAGAGGGTCGAGCGAGGGCTGAAGCAACGAGTGCTCGCACTCAACGCGTTCCTCCAGGATGTCTACAACGAGGGGCGGATCGTCGCCGCCGGGCGCATTCCGGCAGAGGCGATTTACAGCTCACCGAACTACCGTCCGGAGATGCGGGGCTTCACGCCGCCGAATGGCGCCTGGATTCACATTAGCGGCATCGACCTCGTCCGTGATGCGGACGGGACCATCTACATCCTCGAGGACAACGTCCGCACGCCCAGTGGCGTTTCGTACGTTCTCCAGAATCGCTCCATCAGCACACGCGTGCTGCCGAGGCTGTTCGATCAATCTGGCGTCGTGCCCGTGCAGGATTACGCAAATCGTCTGCACGCCGCCGTGCGATCGTGCTTCGAGCCGGGGCCAGCCGTTGTGCTCACGCCGGGGATGTACAACTCGGCGTATTTTGAGCACAGCTTCCTGGCGAAACAGATGGGTGTGCAACTCGTCGAGGGTCGAGACCTGGCTGTGAGGGGCGGCCGAGTGGTGATGCGCACAACTCGCGGCCCGATTCAGGTCGGCGCGATCTACCGTCGCATCGACGATGATTTCCTCGATCCCATCAATTTCCACGCCGATTCGCAGCTGGGCGTGGCTGGTCTCTTCGATGTCTACCGGGCTGGAGGGACGTGCCTGGTAAACAGCGTCGGGACGGGGGTCGCCGACGACAAGTCCGTGTACCCCTTCGTCCCGGAGATGATCCGGTTTTATCTTAATGAGGAACCAATACTCGCGAACGTTCCTACCTTCCGCACTGCCGACGAGCGTGAGCGTGAGCACGTCCTCGCACATCTTCGTGACCTGGTTGTGAAGCCGGCCAATGCTTCCGGTGGATACGGGGTCGTCATTGGCCCCGCCTCGGATGAAAGGAGATTGGCCGAAACCGCGCAGGCAATCCGAGAGAACCCCGCTGGATTCGTCGGCCAACCGCTCATTCGCCTGTCCACCTGTCCGACACTGATAGAAGGCTCGTTTCAGCCGCGGAGAGTGGACCTCCGGCCGTTCGTCATCTTCGATGGCCGCGAGCCTTGGGTACTGCCCGGAGGCTTGACAAGGGTGGCGCTCAAGGAAGGCTCATTCATCGTCAATTCGTCCCAGGGCGGCGGCAGCAAGGACACCTGGGTGCTGAACTGATGGCGCTGTTGAGCCGTGTGGCCGAATCTCTGTACTGGATGGGACGATACGTCGAGCGCGCCGAGAATACGGCGCGACTCCTGGATGTCACATATCACGCCAGGCTCGAGCCCGGGACGGTCGAAGTAGCCGGCGCAACCAACACGTGGGAAGCGCTGATCATGACGCTCGGACTCGCCAGGAGATACGGCGAACTCCACTCAGAATTCACCGAGCATGGCGTCGTGGACTTTCTCACTGTGAGCCGCGAGAACTCGTCCTCGATCGTGTCGTCGCTGGTCTCGGCACGTGAAAACGCGCGCGGCTGCCGCGATCAACTCTCCAGCGAAACATGGGTCGCAATTAACCGTTTGCACCATGGGACGGCGGGCCGAAACTACCACTTGATTATGGCCGACGGACTCTACGATTTTTGCGATTCCATTCGCCAGGGCGCCCAGGCCTTCCACGGTACCGCCGAAAACACCTCCCTCCACGACGAAGGGTGGTATTGGCTTCGGACGGGGGTGCTGATCGAACGGGCGGACATGGTCACCAGGATCGTCGATTCGAAATACCACCTGCTCATGGCCTGGCCCGAAGAAGTGGGCGGCCCACTGGATCGCTACCAATGGGGCGCAATGCTGCGCAGCGTTTCGGGATACGAAGCTTTCCGCCGCAAGCAACAGGGAGGAATCGAAGGGCCAGATGTCGTCGGATTCATGCTCTTGGACCGCCAGTTTCCCCGCTCGTTGCGCGCTTGCGTCGATGGACTGTGTGAGACCCTCGACAGCGCGACCGAAGGCGCCGAAGAGCGTCTCCGAAATCCTGCAATGCGCCAGGTGACCGGCCTCCAGAGCCGGCTCCAATTCGAAACGCAGGAGTCGCTCATCGGCGCTGGACTCCACGAGTCACTGTTCCAAACACAGGAGACCCTGGCATCCATCGGCCAGGCTGTTTCCGAAGCATTTTTCTGGGCCGCATTCAGTGCTGCTTGAGATCGCCTACAACACGCGGTACGACTATTCCCCGCCGGTGCGCGATGGGACCACCGCGTTGCGGCTCCGACCGGTCACTAGACCAGGGTTGGAGGTGCGGTCCGCGACCCTGATTACTTCGCCCGGCCATGTGTCGGCCAGTTACATCGACGGCTGGGGCAGCGCGGTGGATGTGGTCGAGTGTCCGGGGAGTCACGGGAGCATCTCCTTTGAGATGCGCGCACTGGTTGAGACTATGTCCGGGGGGGCCCCCGGCCATCTGATGCCAGCTGAATCCGTCTGGTACCGCGAAGACTCGCCTCGCGTCCGCCGCCAGGCAGTCGAACCACTCGGATGGAGCCTCCTCCCGATGTCGTGGACGGCGGTCGAAACAACGTTGGCCTGGATGCCTCAGCGTTTCCACTACCAGGTGGGCGCAACCGACGCGGCGACGCCCATCGAAGAGGTCATCTCACTCGGCGCCGGTGTTTGCCAGGACTTCGCCCACATCTACCTGGCCCTCCTCCGGAGTTGGGGATTTCACTCGCGCTATGTGAGCGGCTACTTCTTTAGTGCCCCGGCGAAGACGCAGCGCATCGATGCCGAGGCAATGCACGCCTGGGTCGAAGTGTTCCGCCCCGGATTCGGTTGGGTCGGTCTTGATGCGACCCACGGGCAGTACACCGATGAGCGCTACGTCCCCGTTGGCTACGGTCGCGATTATGACGACGTGCGGCCCGTTCGCGGGACCGTCCGAGGGACGACGCTCCAGAGCCAATCTGGCCATCTGCAGATTCAACACCAGTGACTCGCGGGTTGTGCGGGCAATTGAGCCCTCACCGCCCCTTGCGGAAAACAGCACTCGGCCCTCCCCACAGAATGCG
>JBBQGT010000008.1:0-41817 GCA_038323265.1 Tepidiformales bacterium | reverse complement strand
GACCCGCGTGGACCTCCGCGATCCACAGTTCAAAGCAAACCGCGCCGCGAGCCTCGCGCTCGTCGCGGACCTCCGCGAACGCCTCAACCGCGTGGCCCTCGGAGGCGGCGAGGAGTACGTCAAACGTCACCACGAGCGCGGCAAGCTCCTCGCACGCGAGCGAATCCAGCGCCTCATTGATCCTGCAACAACGTTCCTCGAACTGAGCCCGCTGGCTGCCGACGGCGTCTACGACGATGACGTGCCGAGCGCCGGCATCATCACCGGAATCGGTGTCGTCGCTGGCCACGAATGCGTGGTCGTGGCCAACGATGCGACGGTCAAAGGCGGCACCTACTACCCGTTGACGGTCAAAAAGCACCTTCGCGCCCAGGAAGTGGCTGAGCAGAATAACTTGCCCTGCATCTACCTGGTGGATTCCGGCGGCGCGTTTCTGCCGCTTCAACACGACGTTTTCCCTGACCGCACGCACTTTGGCCGTATCTTCTACAACCAGGCCCAGATGAGCGCGCAGGGCATTTTCCAGGTGGCGGCCGTCATGGGCTCCTGCACCGCAGGCGGCGCCTATGTCCCGGCGATGAGCGATGAGACGGTCATCGTGCGTGGCACCGGCACGATTTTTCTCGGCGGACCCCCGCTCGTCCGCGCGGCCACAGGCGAGATCACGACCGCCGAAGAACTGGGCGGCGCCGACGTCCACACGCGCGTAAGCGGCGTCGCCGACCACCTCGCCGAAGACGACAGCCACGCCCTGAACATCGTGCGCAGCATTTTCGAGTCGATTCCCCGCTCGAAGCCGCTCCCGTGGGACGTGCTCCCGGCGGAAGAGCCAGTGCATCCGGTCGAGGACCTGTACGGCATCGTCCCGCCCGATTCCAAGCACTCATACGACGTGCGCGAAGTGATCGCTCGCATCGTCGACGGCTCGCGTTTCCACGAATTCAAGGCGCGCTACGGGACGACGCTCATCTGCGGCTTTGCCCGGCTCGCCGGCTTCCCCGTCGGCATTGTGGCGAACAACGGCATCCTCTTCGGCGAATCGGCGCTCAAGGGCGCGCACTTCATCGAACTCTGTGGTCAGCGCAAGGTGCCGCTGGTCTTCCTCCAGAACATTACCGGCTTCATGGTCGGCAAGCAGTACGAAAACGCCGGCATCGCGCGCGACGGCGCGAAGATGGTCACTGCTGTGGCGACAGCCAACGTGCCCAAGTTCACGGTCGTGATTGGCGGCAGCTTTGGCGCCGGAAACTACGCGATGTGCGGTCGCGCCTACAGCCCGCGCCAACTGTGGATGTGGCCCAACGCGCGCATCAGCGTGATGGGCGGCGAGCAGGCGGCCAACGTCCTTCTTCAGGTGCGCATGGATCGCGGCGAAGAACTTTCGGCCGACCAACAGGAACAGTTCAAAGCGCCGACGATCGCCCGTTACGAAGAAGAAGGATCACCTTACTTCAGCAGCGCCCGCCTCTGGGATGACGGCGTCATCGACCCCTTGGACACGCGCCGGGTGCTCTCGTTGGGCATCGCGGCAGCCCTAAACGCGCCAATCCCAGATTCGAAATGGGGACTGTTTCGGATGTAGCTACGGCGTGGCTATGTCTTCGGGTCGAACCTTCGCGACGATAGATGTCGCGTTTACCGTAAGGTCTCGGCCACATCGGGAATATGATGCACAACGGAGGTCACGATGGCATCCTGGAAGCAGTTCGAATCCGAATCACCAGACCTGGCGCGGTTGGCCAGGGAACGCTTCGCAGCGTTCGACCTGGTAATGCTCGGCACGCTCAGGAAAAATGGCTGGCCGCGGATCACGCCCATCGAATACACCTTCTTCGATGACGAACTCGTGCTCGGAGGGATGTGGCAATCGAAGAAGCTCTTGGATTTGCTGCGGGACCCACGCTGCGCAATCCACAGTGTCACCGCCAACAAGGATGGTCAGGAAGGCGACGTCAAGCTCTACGGCCGTTGCCTGCCGATGGCCAAAGACCGCATCGAGCCGTACTGGCAGCACATTTTCGAGTTGCAGAACTGGCGCCCAAGCGGCCCTGCCCATGTCTTCGTCTTCGAAGTCGACTCCGCGGGCTACGTGCGTTTCGATGGCGCCGGCGCCATGCGTATGAAGACATGGCCCGGTCCCGACGTCTGGGTGGACAAGCCAGCGCCGTAAGTCAACAAAAAGGGAGACTCCATTCGGAGCCTCCCTTTTCGCATGCTAAGCCGGAGGACTACTTGCTTGCGAGGAAGTCCTTCATGCTCTGGCCTGTCCGCCACTGCGGCTCCGCGCCTTCCAGGCTGGTGATTGCGGACCAGTTCTCCTGGCACCATTCGGCCGATTTCAGGTCGTCCATGCCCGGGCGGATGCCAGGGCCTTTCACGATGGCTGCGCGATTGAAGTTGCCGGCGCCCGCTTCGATGATCAAGCCGCTGTCGCTGCATTCCTTCGAAACCATATAGGTCACGGCGGGGACCACCATCTCGGGGACGAGCTTGTCGACCATCTCCTGCGGCATCACCGTCTGTGTCAGGCGAGTGCCGGCGACCGGGGCGATCGTGTTGACGTTGACGTTGTACTTCGCGCCCTCCTGCTTGAGGACGTTCATCAGGCCCAGCATTGCGGTCTTGGCTGAGCCGTAGTTGGCCTGTCCGAACTGCCCGTAGATGCCGCTGGAGGACGTGGTCAGGATGACCCGGCCGTAGGCCTGCTGGCGGAACACGGGCCAGGCGGCGCGCAGCACCGTGAACGAGCCCTTGATGTGTACCGCGAAGATCTTGTCCCAGTCCTCTTCGCTCATGTTGTGGAACGCGGTGTCCCGCAGAATGCCGGCGTTGCAAATGACAACATCGAGGCGACCGAAGTTGTCGATCGCCGTCTTCACCATGTTAAATCCGCCGTCGTAGCTTGAGACGGAGTCGTGATTCGCTGCGGCGTCGCCGCCAGCGGCCTTAATCTCGTCCACAACTTTCTGGGCGGCCGAGGCGTTCTCTCCCTGGCCGCTCGGGTCGCCGCCGAGGTCGTTCACAACAACCTTTGCGCCGCGCTTTGCGAGATCGAGGGCGTAGGCCCGGCCCAGTCCGTTCCCGGCGCCAGTGACAAGGGCTACTTGGCCTTCAAATGAAATTGCCATCAGGGTGTTTCCTTCTTCCGTTGTTCGTTCTTCGTTCTTCGTTCACGGGAAAGGGCGAGGGCGAACCCCGTCGCCGCCTTCACCGGACGTTGCGCATGGGAGGTTACCAGCTAATCGGGCTAATTTCCGCTGTGCTGGTGAATTCTCGGTTGGGGTGGTCCACCATCAGCTGGAACCATGCTTCGGTGCTGGCCACACGCCACATCAGCGTGTCGCCGCCATCGCGGCTGAGGCGTTCGCGCAGAGCCACCACCGTCTTCGGATTGAAAATGTCATCGCGATGCTCCGCCGAAGCCAGCGTGCGTTCGAGCCAGGGCCGGAGCGGGCCGTGGTTCCACTGCTTCTGCGGCGGCGCATAGGCCAGCTTATCTTTGCGGTCCAGCACTTCGTCTGGGACGATCCCGCGCATCGCTTCGCGCAAAACCACCTTTGTCACCGCTTTGCTAAGGAGCAGATCTGGCGGCAGGCTAAAACAATATTCGGCGAGACGGTGATCCAGGAACGGCAACCGTACCTCACGCCCAAACGCCATGCTGTTGCGGTCGGCGTAGCGCAAAAACTCTGGGAGCTGGGTCACCGTCTGCCAGCGCACCAATTCGTTTCGCAGGCGGTCCGGGAATGGCTCCGGAGAATCAACGTGCGACGGGGCGAACTCCCGGTGCAGCTCCGGTGAAACGGTCTTAGACGAACGGTAATAGCGCTCCACCAACTCGTCGCGCAGCCCCCCGGGGAGCGAGTAGTAGGCGGAAAAGAGCGCCGGGTCGCGCAGCGTGTGGTAGCGGCGGGCAAAGGCGAATACTTCGCGCCCAACCTTATCCACCCGCCCCCGCCGCAACCAGTGCGCCCAGAGCATGCCCTGGGCTTGGTCGTATCCAGCGAGCAGTTCATCCGCGCCCTGGCCGTCTAGCAGGACGGTGGTGTCGTTGTCGTGCGCAAGCCGCATCACCAGCCACTGCGCGAACGGCGAGGTGGAGGCGATCGGCTCTTCCTGGTGCCACTGCAGCCGCTCGAATTCCTGCATGAAGAGTTCTGGTTCGACCCAAACATCGTGGGCTTCGGCCTCGGTCTGGTACGTCACGAGGTCGATCCAATGCCCCTCGTCATGCTGTCTGGAGCGGAAGCGGGCGCTGAAAGTCTTTTGGTGGACGCTTTGGCTGCTCTTCTGAGCGTTGATGGTTGCCACAATGCTCGAGGAATCGAGGCCGCCGCTCAAGCTGCTGCCCACCGGCACATCGCTGCGCAGACGGATCCGTACCGAATCGAACAGCAACTCGCGGAAGTGTTCGACTTGGCCCGCGCGACTCGTCGGAATGGAGGTGCTCGTGGCGTGCCAGTAGCGCTTCGCCGTCCCCCGGCCCTCCGAATCGAGGAGTAGATAGTGCGCGGCAGGCACACTTTCGATGCCCTCGAAGAAGCTCTCCTGGTCGAGGTCCAGATCGCCGCGCGAGAGGTAGCGGTAGACGGCCTTGCGGTTCGGCACTCGCAGTTCCGGCCGGATGGCGAGGATCGCCTTCATTTCGCTGGCGAAAGCGACTCCACGCGGTGAGCGCGCAATGTACAGCGGCTTCTCGCCGAAACGGTCGCGCGCGAGCAACAGTTGATGCTTGCGGTTGTCCCAGAGCGCGAACGCGAACATTCCGTTCAGCCGCGAAAGGCAGTCAACGCCCCAGGCTTCGTAGGCTCGCAGCAACACTTCGCCGTCCCCGTTGCTGCGAAATTCGTAGCCCAGGCCCTTGAGTTCCGAACGGAGTTCCAGGTAGTTGTAAATTTCACCGTTGAAGACCATCACCAGGCCGGCCATTTCATCGACGAACGGCTGGTCGGACGCGGCTGTCAGATCGATGATCGCCAACCGCGTGAAGCCGAAGCCGATCCCCGGCGCAAAGTACGAGCCTTCACCATCCGGCCCGCGGTGGCGAAGCGTTGCCACCATGGCGCCTATCAGACCATGCGGGACGGGTTCGGACTCTGCACGGAGAATGCCTGCCAGGCCACACATACGGTTCAGTCTCCCATCGACCTGAGCGAGGCTCGATCGTCTCAGGATGGTATCAGCGGTTTTCGTAATAGGAAGCCGTTGGCACGCGAATCTCAACGCCTGAACCTTCCCCCGCGCGTGAGGGTATGATGCTGAATCATGGCTGGAAATATGTGGGACGACGCTCCGGCTCCCGGAGCCGACCTTGAGTTGCGAGTGCTGCGCGTGGGGGCAGCGCCGACGGAAACCGAAGGCGTGCTGCGAGTCCTCCTCGAAACCACGCGTGGAGAGATCGACGGCCTCCTCCATCCCGTCGAAGGCGGCACTGGCGCGGTCGTCTGCGTGGGCGGCGCCATGGGCGGGCTTGATGGGCCAGCGGACGGACTGTACGGGCGCCTCGCCGATGCCCTCGAGCCGGACGGCGTCACCGTGCTGCGCCTTAACTACCGCCAGCCTAACGAGTTCGAAGAGTGCGTAGCAGACGTGCTGGCCGGGTGTTCGTTCCTCAAAGGCATTGGCGCCATGGACCTGGTGCTCGTCGGCCACAGTTTCGGCGGCGCGGTGGTGATCAAGGCCGCAGAGATCGGCCCCGCCGTCGTTGCCGTGGTGTCACTTTCCCCACAGCTGCACGGCACGCGGCAGGTGGAACAACTGGAAAAGCCGCTGCTGTTGGTACACGGCATGGCCGACACGATCCTCAATCACGAGGCGAGCGAGGATATCTACCGCCGCGCCCAGGAGCCGAAACGCATCGTGCTCTACGGCGAGGCCGGGCACAGCCTGATTCAGGCGAAGGAAGAACTGCTCGAACTCTTGCGCGGCTGGATCCCGGACCGCCTTGCGGGAATCACCATGCACGGCGGCCGCGACGAAATCGAAAGCCTGGGCTAGCACTGGGCCGTCGTCCCATTGACGGACCGGGCAACCGCGGATGCAGAAGTGGCCGTCGCTTCGGCTGTGCCTAACGCTCTCCATCGTGGCGAAGCGAAGCCCGTTAGCGGTGGAATCAGCCTCACCGTACACTCGCCGCCATGGCTGAGAACGTCACCGTGCGGGAAGCCTTCGAAAACGACGGGCCAGCGTTGGCCGAAATCGAGCGCCAGACGCCGCTCCAGCTTGGCGACGGCTGGCTCGTGATCGATCGCGGCGACGACTACTTCGCCGCAGCACGGCTGATGGGCGCCGCCACAGTGCTCATCGCCGAAGTTGATGGCCCGGCCGGAATTTTCTGCGCGGCTCCGCATCCGGCGGTGATTGGCGGCATTGAACGCCGCATGCTCTACATCCATCACGCGCGCATTCTCCCCTTCGCTCAAAACAAGGGACTCGGCAAACTCCTCGGCGATTCCGTCCGTGACAAGTACGCCGGGCAGTCAGATTCGAACTATTTCTACATCGCGCCGGGGAACAGGCAGTCGCAGGCCTTTGCACGACGCGCGGAAAACAAGTGGAGCGTCCAGCCCGCGCTCATCGACATCGAGACGGCTGCGATGCGTGGCCCCGCCGCAGGACGACCCGCGACGCCGGCCGATGCGCCTCGGATCGTCTACCTCCTCAACGCTGCGCACGAAGCCGAGGAGATGTACTTGCCATACACCGTGGAGTCGTTTTCGGCGCGAATGGCGCGCGCGCCCAAACAATATTCGTGGGATCGTGTCTGGTTGAGCGACCGGTCGGTCGTCGGCGTGTGGCCCGAAGGGGAATCGGTCAGCGGCCGTTTCATCCCGTTGGACGGCGGCGAGGCGTTGGAGTCGCGCGGCGCGGCCATCCTAGACTTCGGATACGAATCCGGCGGAGAAAACGAACTCATCGCCTTACTGGGCGCCTGGGGCGGTTGGTTGGCCGATCGGGAGATGACCTCCCTCTCTCTCTTCGTTCGCCTGGAACGCGCCACTGGGGACTTCTCTCCTCGCTTGGCGACGTCCGTCCATTCGACTTCTGGACGCCCGGCATCCCCGAGCCCGGCGGCGTGGGCAGTCACGGCGTCTACGTGGACCACATCTACTTCTAGCTCCGGACGGCTGCAAAATTTCTGTGTTGGCAATTGTGCGCGGGTAAAGGCCTGTGGTACCTTACGCGTCCGGCTGAAACGGGGGTGGGCTGTCGGCGGGGTAGTCGACGTTCACCTAAGACTTCGGGCTTGATGTCATCTCCCATTACATCAAACCCTCTTGCGAAACTGGGATTCGAGTTTCCGGCGAGCAATCCTTCCGGACTTAGCGCGCACGGCTAGACAAACGCCCCCGTTCAGCCCGCTAAAGACCAGGCGCCCACCCGGGGCGCCGTTTCTGCGCCTGTCGCGCGCCTCGGGCTACTGCGATTGGTTCAATCTCCGTCGTCCGTCGAGTCCGGGCACGCGCCATTGCGATCCGCCCCGATCCTTGTCCAGATCAGCGCCCACCCTCGATCAAGGGTCGTGCTGCGCACGTCAAAGGTGCGCTGCCTTGCTGACCACTCCAACGGGGCAAACTGAAGGGGCCGATGCAATCTCCCAACGCATCGGCCCCACGGCCACCCGAATGCCTCGGGCGAGCAGTCCTTCCGGACTTAGCGCACTCGGTTAAACTCTTGGTTACCTCCTTTCGGCGTACTTCGCGACCGTCTCGCTGAGTGACGGGACGGAGTTGAGTGAACGGATGTTGCGGCGCAGGAAGGCCGGCAACTCAGCGTCTTCCAGGTTGGAAACGCCGGGCAGGCCGATGTCTGCGATGTTTCGCACTTCACGCGGGTCGTCCAGGATCATCACCTTCGGCGGGAAGCCAGTGGCGATGACCGTCATGTGCAATTCGTCGCCAACCTTCGGGTCCACAACGGTGCCGAAGATGACGTTCGCCGAGGGGTCAACCACTTCGGCAACGACGCGTGCGGCCATGTCCAATTCGCGCAGCTGTAGGTTGCCACTGTGCGTGATGTTGAAGAGCACGTTGTGCGCGCCATCAATCGACTGGTCGAGCAGCGGGCTCGTGGTCGCCGCGCGAGCAGCTTCCATCGCCCGGTTTTCGCCCGAGGCGCGGCCCACGGCGAGCAAGGCTGGACCGGCCTCGCTCATCGTCGTCCGCACATCGTTGAAGTCCAGGTTGATCGAGCCGTTTTGGCTGATGATGTTGGAGATCGACTGAATCGCCTGGCGAAGGACGTCGTCGGCGGTTTCGAAGGCTTCGTCGATCGTGATATCCGCGCGGCAGATTTCGATCAGCCGCGCGTTCGGTATGGCGATCAGGGTGTCGACCTTTTCGCGCAGGCGGGCGAGCCCTTCTTCTGCCTGCTTGCTCCGCCGTGCCCCCTCCCACGGGAACGGCTTGGTCACCACACCGATGGTCAGCGCGCCGCAATCCTTGGCGATTTCGGCGACCACCGGCGCTGCTCCGGTTCCCGTCCCGCCGCCCATTCCGGCGGTGACAAAGACCATCTCAGTGCCGCGCAACAGTTCGTACAGCTCGTCGCGGCTTTCATCGGCGGCGCGTTCGCCGCGAGCGGGGTCTCCGCCAACGCCAAGGCCCTTGGTGAGCTTCTCGCCGATCCGCACGCGGTTGGGCGCTTCCGAGGACATCAGCGCCTGGGCGTCCGTGTTGCAGGCCACGAAGGTCACTCCCGGAATCTTCGCGCGCACCATACGGTTGACGGCGTTGCAGCCCCCTCCGCCAACGCCAACTACTTTGATATCGGGCAGAAGCTCTGAATCAAATCGAATGCTCATTGCGTGGTCCTTCCCTTCCTTGAACGGCTCTTGACTGCGGGTGAAGTCGATGAGGCTCAATTGCATCCCTCGTTTCTCATTCCTATTCGGGCATCAGGGCCCGTCCGATCGACGCGATGCGGCGCATGATTCCGCCTGCCGGGTTTTCGAATCCGACGCTCGGTGCTTCGAAGACGTGCTCTCTTCCGGCGAGCGCGTATTCGACGAGGCCGATCGACGTTGCATACGCGGGCGTCCCGATGAGATCGGAAAGCCCGGAGTAGCCATGAGGTTTGGCGACGCGCGCCGGTATGCCGAGGCGTGATTCCGCCACCTCAGCAAATCCGCGCAATTGAGCGGAACCGCCTGTTAGCACGAGCCCGGCTGCAATCTTGTCGAGGTAGCCGGCGCGCTTCAGTTCGAGCGCTACCATCTCGAGGATCTCCTCGCTACGGGCCTGGAGGATTTCGCAGACGTGGATGAGCGAAACAGACTTGGTGGTCTGCGTCCCGAACGCTTGGATTTCTACCGATTCGTTGTGCAGCGAGAGATCCGCGAAAGCAGCCCCGTGCTTGCACTTCAACTCCTCGGCGCTCTCCCAGGGACAACGCAGCACGCGCGCAAGGTCGTGCGTCAGATGCGATCCGGCGATCGGCAGGCAGGCCGTGTGCGCTACGGCCCCTTCGTCGTACACCGCGACCGATGTGGTGCTGCCCCCGATGTCCACGAGCGCCACGCCCTGCTGTCGCTCCTGGTCTTCGAGTGCGCTGGTCGCCGAGGCGACCGATTCCAGGACGATGTCATCCACCTGGACGCCAGCGCCTTCGACGCACTTCGTCAGGTTCTGGATCGCCGAAACGGCGCCGGTGACAATGTGCGTCTCGGCGTCCAGCCGCCCGCCGAACATGCCGACAGGGTCAGTCACCTGGTCGGTGCCTTCAATCCAGTATCCGCGAGGCAGCACGTGCAGCACCTGGCGGTTCGTTGGGATACTGATCTGGGCCGCGCTTTCGAGCACCCTCGCCCGATCATCCGAACTGATCGGCCGGCTGCGGTCCGGAATGGCCACGATGCCGCGATTGTTTTGCGAGGCTATATGGTTGCCCGAAATGCCAACGACGGCGCTCAGGATGCGCATCCCGCAGGCCTGTTCCGCCTTCTCAACCGCGATGCCGATCGCTTCGCGCGCCGATTGAATGTTGTCGATTACCCCGCGCGAAAGGCCCGACGCTGGCGCCACGCCAACCCCGAGGATGCGCGTCTCGCCGTTGTCTCCCACATCGCCGACCACAACCGCCACCTTGGTTGATCCCACGTCGATCGCGGCGATGGTGCTTCGTCTCTTCATTCGTCCTCCTGTGTTCACTGCAGCACCGGCCGGTTGCCGTATCGCAGGTCGATAGTTGTGTAGTTGATCTTTTGCGTCTGGGCCTGTTGGGCCATGGCTGCCCAAACGGCCAGTTTGTAAGCGATGCTGCTGCTATCGCCGAGCAACGCTGTCTGGTTGTTCGTGGTAGTCACCTGGACGCCCTTGCCAGAGATGAAGGAGACCTGCTTGACGTTGGTGCCAAGCTGGCGAGGCAGCTTTTCGTAAATCTCGGCGGCGGCGTCCACGGCCTGGTAGTCCACGTGGTCGCCCTGCACGCGTGAGCCCGCTTCGCCACTGACGATGCTTGGCGACCCGTCCGCCGCAGGCCCCACGCCAAGTACCACGCCGTTGCGGTCGATGGTGTACTGCACGCCGCCTTGCTCCCACGTGCCCCACGCTTTGCGTTCTTCGACGATGATTTTCAGCGTGTGCGGCCACTCGCGTTCCACCCGTACGGAGTTCACGAGCGGCAATTGGTAGAGCTCCTTCTGGGCCGCGGCGAGATCCGTGGTGAACATGCTCTCGCCGAACACGTAAGCCGCTCCGACGATTGTGTCGGTGCTCACCCGGCTATTGCCTTCAACGACGACGTCGCTAACGCGAAAGAACGGCGAAGTGAACACCCAGTACCCCCAGGCTCCCACGAGCGCGAGTGAGCCAAGAGCTCCAGCGAGCACCACGTAGCGCTTCTTGATATGCAGCGAAACGTGCGGCAGATGGGGCATGCCGATGCGCGGTCCGCGCCGACCAGCGCGCTTCGCAGGCGCCACGCCGGAGGGCCGTGAACGCGTGACGATCTTGCGCGGGCCTGGGCTGCCAACGGTCGGCATACGCTTGATGATCTTACGGACGCCTTCGGGCTTCTGACGGTTGCGCTTGATGATCATCGCAGCGCCCTTCGTTCGTGCCGTTCGAAGGCCAGTTCGAGGATGCGCGTGAGCAGTTCCGGGTATTCCAGGCCACTCGCCTGCCAAAGCTTCGGGTACATGCTGATGCTGGTGAACCCGGGGATCGTGTTGATCTCGTTCGCCACCACGTCGCCATCGTCCGTGGCGAAGAAATCGACGCGCGCGTAACCCTCGCAGCCCATCACCTGGTACATCCGGACGGCCAATTCCTGGACCTTCGTCGCGGTTGCCGGGTCGATGCGCGCCGGGATGTGTAGGCCCGTTGTCGAACTGGCCGAATACTTGCTGTCGTAGTCGTAAAAGGCACGGTCCGGTTCGATCTCGCCCACAACGCTCGCCTGTGGGTCTTCGTTGCCGAGAACCGAACACTCAACTTCGCGGCCCCGCACCGGCTCTTCGACGACCACCTTGTCGTCGTACCTGAGTGCCAGCTCGATCGCGTTTGCGATGTCTTCGCGCGAATCGGCGCGGGTGATGCCCACGCTGGAGCCGCCGTTCGCCGGCTTCACGAAACACGGGTACCCGATCGATTCTTCTATCAGCTGCATCGAAAGTTTCTGGGTAAGTGTATACTCCCATGATCGGATTACAAGGTACCGCGTGACTCGAATTCCAGATTCGTTGAAAAGCGCCTTCATCAGCGCCTTGTCCATGCCAATCGCGCTCGCCGCAACGCCGCAACCGGCATACGGAATGCCCGCAATTTCGAGGAAGCCCTGGAGCGTCCCGTCCTCGCCGTATGTCCCGTGGACAAGGGGAAAGGCGACGTCACAAGATGCCAAAGCCGCAAGCGCCTCGCCGCTGCGAAGCACGGAGTCGCCGATTTCGCCCTCGAACGAGGCTCGGCTGCTCTCGATCGCTTCCTGCGATTCGAGCGCGCCCAGCCATGCCCCTCGCCGGGTGATCGCGATAGGCACGGGCTCCCACCGCTCGCGGTCGAGCGCTTTGAACACGCTGCGCGCGCTCACCACGCTCACTTCGTGCTCTCCCGATCGCCCACCGAAGATGACCGCCACGCGTTGCTTTGCCATCACCACGCCCCCACAAACGCTACTTCGCGCTCCAGCTGGATGCCGAACTGTTCGAGCACGCGCCGCTGCGCCTCGGCGATCAGCCATGCCACGTCCGCCGCTTTGGCATTGCCGTAATTCACGAAGAAATTGCAGTGCTTGTCGCTCACTGCGGCGTCGCCGCGCTCCATGCCGCGCATTCCCACTGAGTCGATGACCTTCCAGGCCGGGTGGTCTGGAGGGTTCTTGAAAGTCGACCCCGCATTTCGGCCACGCGGCTGGGCTGCCAGGCGGTTTCCGTCGTAGCTGGCGGCCTGTGCGAGGAGGGCCTTCGAATCGCCGGGCGTGAGCTGCACTTCGGCCTCAAGGACGGTCTTGCCCGCAAACTGCCCACGCGTAAACACGCTCCCGCGATAGACCAGGCCCAGGTCAGCTGCTTCCACCCACGAATCGCCGCCGCCGGGTTCCTGCAAACGTACCCGCGTCAGCACGTCCGCAAGGCAGCCTCCGTAAGCCCCAGCGTTGTAGACCACCGCGCCGCCCAATGTGCCGGGGATGCCCACCGCCCAAACGAGGCCATCGAGGCCTGCCCGGCACATCTTGCGAGCAAAACCAGCGAAACTCATCCCGCTTTCGACCCGGTACGAAAGGCCAGTTGTATCCGCCCGTTCGGCCCGTGCGCGGTTGTCGACAGTCACGCCCCGGATCCCCGCGTCTGCCACCAGGATGTTGCTGCCCGAACCCAGGACAAAGAGGTCAATCCCGGCGTCACGGCATACGTTGGTGGCGGCCGCCAGCCCTTCGGCGTTGCGGACTGTTAGGAAGACGTCCGCGGGCCCGCCCACGCCGAAGGTGGTGTGGCGCGCCAGCGATTCGTCGCGACGAACCTCGCCGTGCGATTCGAGCGCGCTGGCCAGCGTTTCGAGGGCGCTCATTGCAGCAGCTCCACGATCTTAGGGCCGACTTCGACCACATCGCCGGCGCCCATCGTGAAGATCACGTCACCGGCCTGGGCCAATGCCACCGCAGCAGCCGCTGCCTCGTCGAAGTTCGCCACGTAACGCGCCGCGGGCGTGGTGATTGCAGCCGCAAGCTCGCGCGCGCTCTTCCCGCCTTCCGGATTCTCTCGTGCCGCGTACGTTTCGAGCACGAGCAGTTCATCTACGCCTTCCCAGCAGCTCACCCACTCGTCCCACAAGTAGGCGATGCGGCTGTAGGTGTGCGGCTGATACACCACGATGAGGCGGCGCTCGGGAAACGCGGATTTGGCCGCCGAGATTGTCGCTCGTACCTCCGTCGGGTGATGCGCGTAGTCGTCCATCACGCGTACGCCGCTCCGTTCGCCCACGGTCTCAAATCGCCGATGCGCCCCCTCGAACTTCGCCACCGCCGCCGCGATCTGTTCGAACGTGACGCCTTCGCCCAGGCACACCGCTGTCGCTGCCAGCGTATTGCGCACGAAATGCGCCCCGAACCGGCGTTGCTTCAATTCCCCCACCGGATTGCCGCCGCGCCGCACCACGAACCGGGTCCCATCCGGCTCCTCGCGGACGTCCGTGGCCATCCAGAACCGGGTGCCCTCGATCCCGTAGCTCTCCACCGAGATCGGCATATCGTCCGCCGACTCGCTCGCCGCGCGTGCCCCCGCATCGTCCCAACAAGCGACTAAACGTCCGCCGCTCTCAATCCTGCGAGCGAACACCTCGAACGCTTCGTGGTACGCCGCCTCAGTCCCGTAGTAATCCAGGTGGTCCGGCTCCACGTTGGTGATCACTGCGATCGCGGGCCTGTACTCGTGAAAGGCGCGTTTGTATTCGTCGGCTTCCACCACGCAGAGTTCACCTGCGCCCCAGGCAGCATGTCCGCCAAGGTCGATACTTTCGCCACCCAGCAGGTACATCGGCTGACGGCCAGCCTCGCGCAGGATGAAGGCGATAAGGCTCGAAGTGGTCGTTTTGCCGTGTGCCCCGGCGACCGCGATGACGCGCTTGCCTTCCATCAGCCGTGCGACCATTTCGGCTCGCAGGATGACGGGAATGTCGCGCCGCCGCGCCTCTACGATTTCCGGGTTGGCATCGTCCGCGGCGGCCGTAGTGACTACCAGGACGGGATTTCCGATGTTTTCGGCGGTATGACCTTCGACCACTCGCGCGCCGGCAGCTTCCACTTTTGCGGTGAGCGCCGATCGGCGCAGGTCGCTGCCAGTGACTTCGATGCCGCGTTCGCGCAGCAGCAGGGCGATGGCCGACATATGCATGCCGCCGACACCCACGAGGTGGACGGGACCGGTGATTTCGGTCATCGCTTCGCCACCTCCTCAATTACTGCCGCAATCGCCGCTGCGGCGTCGATTCGGCTGAGGGAGCGCGCCGCTTGGCGCATGCTCGACATGCGCGGGTCGTCCTCCATAAGGTTCAAAACGGCGTCCACCAGCTCTCGCAGATTCGCCTCTTCGAGGACCATCGCTGCGCCCGCATCCGCCAGCCATGCGGCGTTGTGTCGCTGATGGCCGCCCGCATAGGTGGCCGGCACGAGGATCGAAGGCAGCGCCGCCGCCGGCAGTTCGCCGAGCACGCTCGCGCCGGCCCGCATCACCGCGAGGTCGGCCGCGAGCATCACAGTCGCCAGGTCATCGCGGAATGGCGAAACGTGATACTTGTCGTCCAAACCGTCGCCAAGCGCCGATTTGAATCCCGCCGCGTCGTCGTAATCGGCCGCGCCCGTCACGTGGACGACGGTCATCGTTTCCACCAGCGTACGTAATCCCTTAAACACGGCCTCGTTAATGGCGTGCGCGCCCTGCGTAGCGCCGGCGATAACCACTACGCGTTCATCGGCTGCAATGCCGAGCGTTTTCCGCGCTTCTTCCCGAGTCATGCTGAAAAACGCGCTGCGCACCGGGTAGCCGGTAACCACGGTCTTCGCGGCGGGCAGGTGAGCGAGCGCTGCTTCGGTGGTCGTCGTGATGCGGGTAGCAAGCCGCTTTTCGGCCTTGACGGCCCAGCCCGGTTCGACGTCCGGGAGATAGACGACCAGCGGCGTGCGAAGGCAGCGAGCGGCCACGCAGCAAGGAAAGCTACCATAGCCCCCTGTGCTGAAGACCACGTCTGGCCGGAAGGCGCGGAGCTTCCGGATGGCGGTGAGCGTGCCGCCAGTCAACCGCCAACCGCTGCGCAACAACTGCAACGGATTCCGTCCGCGAACTTGCGCCGCCGGGACCGTTTCGAACCGGAGGCCCGCGCTCTCCACCGTTTTTCGTTCGCCCCGGTTTTCGGGGCCGAAAAAGCGCACCTCGGGAGCCACGCTGGCCCGCTGACGCACCGCTTCAAGGACCGCCAGCGCGGGCAAGATGTGGCCTCCGGTACCACCGGCCGTCAGCGCCAATCTCACTGGCGACGCCGTACAATCTTGCGATTTGAGTCGCCTTGGCCCTCGACGAAGCCGCCGCGATCGGTGCCGTAACGCGAAACGCTCATCAGAACGCCCATTGCAAGCATCACGGCCGCCAGCGCGTTGCTCCCGAAGCTCAGGAACGGCAGCGGCACGCCGGTCAGCGGAATGACGCGCGTGATCCCGCCGATGTTGAGGAACGCTTGCACCGTGATCCATGTCGTCACGCCGGTCGCGATCAGCCGCCCAAATTCGTCGCGCGCGCGCCGAGCGACCTGGAACCCGCGGATCATCAGGATCACGTACAGGCAGATGATCGGGACCGTCGCAAGGATGCCCATCTCTTCGCCGATGATCGCGAACACACCATCTGTGTGGCTCTCTGGGATGTAAAAGAACTTGCCGCGGCTGGCCCCCAGGCCGAGCCCATGGATCCCCCCGTTGCCGATGGCGATCAGCGATTGGAGCGTCTGGAATCCGTGTCCGAGGGGGTCCGACTCAGCGCTGAAGAAGGCCGTGAGCCGGTCCGCCCGATAGCCCGCGACCGTCGCCAGCAGGGCCATAGCCACGAAACCCGATACGCCAAGCGCGAACATCTGCATGAACGAGGCACCCGCTACCCAGAACATCGTCACTGTGATCAACAGGATGATCAGCGTGGTGCCCAGGTTCGGCTGGAGCATGATCAATCCGCCGAGCGAACCGATGATGACGATGAATGGGATAAGGCCGTGCTCGATGGTTCGCAGGTCGTCGCCTTTCGAAGCGAGCCAGGCCGCGAGGTAGATGATGACCGTGAGCTTTGCGAACTCGGCGGGCTGCACCGTGAGCTCACCGAAGCCGATCCAGCGGCGTGCTCCCCCTCCTTCAATGCCAACCACGAGAACGGCGACCAGCGAGATAAGCGTCAACCCCATGATCGGCAACGCCAACGGCTTTAGCTTGTGGTAGTCGGTCCGCATAGCCGCGATGAGCAGCACCGTGCCAACCGCCGCCCATGCGGCCTGGCGAATGATGAAGTAGTGCGGGTCCCCGAATTTCGCAAGACCGATGACGAAGCTCGCGCTGTAGACAGCGACGAGCCCGGTGATCGTTAGCACGGTGGTCAGCGCAATGAGCGCGTAATCGGGTCGGCCAGGGGCAAAATCAGGTGTGCGCGTTGCGGTTGCTATGGCTGCACCTCCGACGAGAATCCAGGCAGCCCGCGAACCAGCGCGCGGAAACGCTCGCCGCGAATTTCGAAGCTCGGGTAGGCGTCAAAGCTAGTGCCAGCGGGCGAAAGCAGTACGGCATCGCCGTCCTGGACGACGGCCGCGGCCGCCTCGACAGCGTCTTCGAGCGTTACAACCACGCGCGTGTCGGGCGTGGCGGCTCGCACACCGTTGGCGAACAACTGGGCAGCCTCGCCAAAGCAGATCACCGCCCGGCAGCGTGCACCCGCCAACTCGCGCAAGCCGTCCACTGGCAAATTCTTGTCCCGCCCACCAAGAAGCAGGACGACCGGCTCGTTGAAGGCGTTGAGGGCCGCAATCGTCCGCTCAGGGCTGGTGGCGATGCTGTCGTTCACCCACACTGCGCCGTTCGCGCGTCCAACTACCTCCAAACGGTGCGGAACTCCGCGGAACGCGCCAATCGCTCTGCCCATGGCCGCGGGGTCGAACCCCGCCTGGCTGGCAATCGCGGAGGCCATCACAACGTTCGAAAGGTTGTGCCTCCCGCGTAGGCGAACGGCGTCTTGCCGGGCGATCGCCTCGGCGAAACGGCCATTGCGGATCATTACGCGCCCGTCTTCGAGCCAGGCCCCGTCCCCCTCAACTTGGGTGTCGATCGAACAGCGCACGAGACGCCCGCGGACCGCGGCCATGAGCGCGTGGCTCGTGTGGTCGTCCGCGTTCATGACAGCGCTGTCCTGGCGCGTTTGGTGTCCCAGGATGTTGCGCTTCAAGCCCACGTATTCGTCCCAGCTGAACTGGTCGAGGTGGTTCGGCGTGACGTTTGTGATTGCTGCAATGGCCGGCGAGCGGTCGCTGTACTGGAGTTGCGTGTGGCTGATTTCGAGCACCACCGTGGTCTCCGGCGTGATCTCGCCGAGCCGCCCGAGCAGTGCTTCGCCGAGATTGCCGCCCACGACATGATTTACGCCCGCTCCTCTGGCCATGGCTCCAACGAGCGCCGTCGTGGTGGACTTCCCGCTCGAACCGGTGATCCCGATGACGCGCCCTTCGCACAGTTGCAGGAAGAGCCGCATCTGCGAGGTGAACGGGATGCCCAGTTCGCGGGCGCGTACAACCACCGGGTTGTACCGCAGCACCGATTGAGCAACGGCCACGACTTCGTAGCCCGCAGGGTCAACCAATTCCTCGCCGCAAATCACGCGCTCCACCCCATCCGGCGCAGCCGCGCCTGCGGCTTCGAGCTGCGCTTCCGTGCGTGTGTCGCTAACCGTCACGTTGGCGCCTCGCGCGACGAAGTAGCGGGCGAGATCTCGCCCTTCAATGCCCAGCGAATAGACGATCACCCGTTTGCCCGCGAGGTCGAAAGCAAACGGCGCGACGCGGTCTTGCGTGCTCATCACGCTGGCACCGCCAACGCGAAGGCAACGCCCAACACGGCCGCCGCAATACTCACCAGCCAGAAGCGCGTGACTACCTGCGTTTCCGCCCAGCCGCTCAATTCGAAATGATTGTGGAGTGGGGCGCGCTTGAACACGCGCTTGCCGTGACTCAGCTTGTAGTAGCCGATCTGGATCACGTCGCTGAGCGCTTCGGCGACGAAAACAATGCCGATGAGCGGCAGCAGCAGCCACTGACCAGTCATCAGCGCAACCACGGCGAGGCTCGAGCCGAGCGCCAGCGCACCCGTGTCGCCCATGATCACCTGCGCGGGGTGGGCGTTGTACCACAGAAAGCCAAGGTTCGCGCCCGCGATAATCAGGGCGAACGTCGCGACATATTCCTGACCCTGGATGAAAGCGATCGCGCCGTAGGCGATGAAGGCGAAGAGTGTGGTGCCCCCGGCGAGCCCGTCCAGTCCGTCGCTTATCGCCACCGAACTGGTTGTGCCGACGATGACAGCGATCGCGATCGGCACGTACCACAGGCCGAGTTCGTACTTGCCCTGCCAGGGAATGTTGATCGATTGCACCTCGATCTGGTCGTACAGCACCCAGGCCGCGCCGATCGCTAGGACCGTGAGAAAGCTGATCTTGAAGCGCCAGGAAAGCCCCGTCTGCGTTCGATGCTGGAGCGTCCCGAGGTCATCGACGAAGCCCGCAGCCCCCGTGATCCCGATCATCGCCAACGGCAGAAGGATGGAGTTGTGGTTCCACCAGTCCACCGCTACGGCGGTGATGATGAAGGTGGGCACCCAGATGATGAACCCCCCAAACGTAGGTGTGCCGGCCTTCTTCTGGTGAGACTCAGGTTGATATTCGCTTATGCTTTTGCCAACTTTTTTCGAGCGAAGGATGCGCACAATCGGCGCGCCCAGGGCAACGGCCAGGGCAAACGTGATGACGCCGCTGACCAGTGCGTGGATCAATGAATGCCCCTTGCCGGTGAGTCCGCGCCAAGGACCGGGAGAATCGTTTCGAACGCCTCGCCGCGCGACGCCTTGACCAGTACATAGTCACCCGCCCCCAGCAGCTTCGCGACGAACACCGCGGCCTCCTCCTTCTGCGGAAACCAGTGGACAGCCTCCATCCCTGCCTCGCGGGCTGATTCGGCCACGGCGCGGCAGGTCTCCCCCGCCACCACAAGGACGTCCGTGTTCTCGGCGGCGATTGAGCCCGCGAATTGGTGCTCTCTCAATTCGTATTCGCCGAGCTCCGCCATCCGCCCGAGGAAGGCGATCCGGCGCCCGGGCAGTGCCCCGAGCATCGCCAACGCACCAGCCAGCGACGCGGGACTGGAGTTGTAGCGGTCGTCGATGATCGTCGCGCCGGCACGTCCCAAGAAGATGTGCGAACGGCCAGCTTCTTCGCTTGAGCTGACCGCCGCCGCTGCTGCGTCCAGGCTCATGCCGAGCGCGAGGCAAACGCCCAGCGCGGCAAGCGCGGCCGCGAGCGTGTGCTCGCCTGGTAGGGGCGAGTCAACAATCACGGTGTGCTCTTCAAACGTGGCGTTGAAGGACACGCCGAACAGGCCGTGGTTTACCGGAGCCGTCATCCGCAGCGTTGCAGCGTCTGCGGTGCCGAAACGGATCACGTTGCAGCGCAAGTCAGAGACTGCCGGCCCGACGCGTGGGTCATCGGCGTTGAGGATCGCGGTACCGGATTCCGGGAGGTACCGCGGCAACGTCAATTTTTCGCGCTGAATCGCGTCGATCGTGCCAAGCTTTTCGACGTGCGTGAGCCCCACATTGAGGACAACGCCGATCTCCGGGTCAGCGATTTCGCAGAGGTAGAGGATCTCGCCAAGCGAATCCATCGCCAGTTCGAGCACCGAGACTTCGTGGTCGCGGCGCAGACTCATCAGTGCCAGCGGCAGCCCCTCGCGCGAATTAAAGTTGCCCGCGCTTTTGTGCGTCCTGAATCCGGCACTCACAGCCGCGGCCGTCAGGTCTTTCGCGGTTGTTTTTCCCACGGTGCCGGTGATGCCCACAACCCGTGGGTTGCACTCGCGCCGCCAGGCGTTGGCCAGTTCGCCAACGGCGCGCGTGGCGTCCGGAGCGACCACGATCGTCTTGTCCTGGAAGTTTCCTTGCGGCACCCGTTCGCAGATCGCGGCCACCGCGCCGTTGGTCAGTGCATCTGCGACGAAGCGGTTGCCATCCTGTTGTTCGCCCGGGAACGCGGTGAAGAGATCACCCGACCGTACCGCGCGCGAATCGGCGGCCCCGCCGGTCACGTCCGCTTCCGGGCCTGCCATCACCAGGTAGCCGTGGGCACGCATCGTTTCGGCCACGAACGTCGTCGTGAGATGCTCGCTCATGGCTTCCTCACGTACTTCGCAGCGTCTGGCGGAACGTTCATGTAGCGCAGGATGTCGTCGGCCATCTTGGAGAAGATCGGCCCGGCGGCCACTGTGCCTGTCTGAAAGTCGTCGTTGTTGTCTAGCTTCACGAGGATCAGGATCTTCGGCTTGGCGAGTGGTGCGAACCCGATGAAGGAGGCGATCTGCGTGTCGTCGTAGCCGTTCGGCACGGGCACATTGGCCGTGCCCGATTTGCCGCCTGCCGAGTACTCCTTCGGATTGCCGGGATGGAAGCGGCCCGGCGATTCCACAACGTCGTGCAGCATCTGCCGGATCGTCGCGCTGGTCTGCTCCGAGATCGCGCGTCCAAGAATCTCGGGCTTGATCTCTGTCCGCGTCCCGTTCGGCGCTACGTGCGCCTTCACGAAGTGCGGCCGCATCAGGTTCCCGCCGTTGATCGCCGCCGCTACCGCGCTCAGCATCTGGATCGGCGTCACGCTGATGGACTGACCGAACGACTGGGTTGCGAGGTCCACTGGCGACCAGCCGGGATCGGTTGGGCGGCGGACAATGCCCTCAGCTTCGCCCTGGAAATCGATTCCCGTCGTGCGCCCAATCCCGAAGGCGTCCAGGTACTTCTGGTACCCGCCCGGCCGGATCGCTTCGAGCTGCTGCATCATGAAGATCGCGCCAGTGTTGATCGAGTTCTGCAGGACGCCAGTCATTGACTGCAGTCCATAAACGCTGTCGTCCCAGTTCTTGATCGGGATTCCGTAAACGTAAGCGATGCCGTTGTCTACATAAGTAGTGTTCGGCGTCACCGCACCAGCGTCGATCGCCGCTGCCGCCGTCAGAATCTTCATCACGCTGCCGGGCTCGTAGACGCTGCTGATAGCCACGTTGTTGAGAAGCTGCATCTGCTTCGGGTCGCTCAGGTCCAGCGAGCCGAGGGTGCTGTACTTCACTCCGGGTGTGCTCGCGAGAGCAAGGATTTCGTCCGTCGCGGGGTCCAGCACCATGATTGAGCCGCCCTTGGCTTTGTGCTCCTTGATCGCTGCAGCGAGCCGCTCTTCAGCCATCGCCTGGATGTAGCGGTCGATCGTGAGGACGACGTCCTCACCTGGCTTAGGCTGCTCCACTGTGTAGGCGCCGAAGGGAATCGGGTCCCCGGTGGTGTCACGTTCGTAAATCGCCCGTCCGGGTTTGCCCTGCAGCATGTCGTTGTACGAAAGCTCGATGCCCGTCAGCCCGGTGTTGTCCTGGCCCGTGAAGCCCAGGATCGAAGCGGCGAGGTCGCCCTCTGGATTGACACGGTTCGTGTTGGGAAGGGCGATGACGCCATCGAGCCCAGCGGCGATAATCGCGTTGCCCGTCTCGTAGTCCACATCCCGGCGAATCAGGACATCAACCGCTTTGCTCTTCGTGACGCTGTCGCGCAGTTTCGCGGGGTCCATTTTCAGTGCGGCGGCCAGTGTCTCCGCCGATTTCTGGGTCCGGGCGTCCTGCCAGCTGCGCGAGTTGACGTAGATGTCCCACGTATTGACGGAGGCTGCGAGGACATTGCCGTTGCGGTCGAGGATCGAGCCACGGCGGGCGTAGATCACGTCCTTGCCGGAGAGTTCCTGCGCGGCGGCCTCGGCGTACTGGGCGTGATCCAGCACCTGGAGCTGCACAAGGCGCCCGATCAGCACCATGGCGAACATGCCGAGAAATGCAGCCGGCACCCACACGCGGCGGGCTCCCGGCACCCTTTTTTGCGGCATCCGAACGCGCCTCCAACCAGATCCCCCCTTTCGGGGCGCCTGGCGAATTCCTAATCCGTTAACGAAAGGAAACTGACGAGCGACCGCCACCAGGAGTCCGGCGGTTGGGCCTTGGCCGTCACCGGAAGGAGATACTCCGAGGGGATCTTCGCTGGCGCCGGGCCAGCCTCGTCAATCGTGATGTAGATGGGATCGTCTGTCGGCCCGAGGCCGATCTCCTTCGCCCGCCGCTCGATGCGCGTGAGCGAAGTGAGACGGGCGACATCCGATTCGACCAGGCTTATCTCACCGTTCAGCTTCGCCTGGCGCACGGTATCTCGCTGGATATCGAACCCCCGGCTGGTGGCCGTACTGTTCTGGATGACCGGGAGCATGGCCCCCATGCCCGCGATCGCGACAGCCGACAGCACCCACCAGTTTGGCCGGCTGAGAGGGATCGGAAGTGGAGTCCGCCGCCCATGTCCAAGAGGATGATTGATTGCCGCCATCGCTAGGCCACCCGTTCAGCAGCACGAAGCACTGCGCTGCGCGCGCGCGGATTGCGGGCGACCTCTTCGTCGCCTGGCTTCACCGCCCGGCGCGTAAGATTTCTCAACGTGGCGGTGTGGCCGCAGCGGCAAACCGGGACCTGGGGCGGACACACGCAGTCCGTAGCCTCGCGGCGCATGTACTGCTTCACCACCCGGTCTTCGAGAGAGTGGAAACTGATCACTACGAGCCGTCCACCACCGTGGGCGGTTCCAAAGCCGAGCAGGCTGTGGGCTTGCGGAAGAGCCGCGTCAAGGCTGTCGAGTTCACCATTGACACGGATCCGGAGCGCAAGGAAGACCTTGGTGGCGGGGTGAATTTGGGTTCGGCCCCTTGCACCCCCCACAGCCTGCTCGACGGCTCTGGCTAACTCCCACGTCGTCGCGATCGGCCGGTTGAAGACAACCGACGACGCGATTCGCCGTGACTGGCGTTCCTCTCCATATGTATAGAAGAGGTTGGCGATCGACGTTTCGTCCCACTCGTTAACGATCTCGGCGGCGGTGATGTCCCCCGATGATGGGTCCATGCGCATGTCCAGCGGACCATCCAAAGAGAACGCGAATCCGCGTTCGGCCCGGCCGATCTGCATGGATGAAATGCCCAGGTCCATCACGATCCCGTCAACGGCGGTAAATCCCTCCGCTTGCGCCACGCTGGCGATGTCGCGGAAGTTTCCGTGCACGAAACTGACCCGTCTCCCAAACGGAGCCAACTTCGTGCGCGCAAACTCCAACGCATCAGCGTCCTGGTCGATGCAGAGAAGTCGCCCTTTCTCGCCCAACTCCTGGGCGATGGCACTGCTGTGCCCACCGAGGCCGGTGGTGCAATCGATGTACTGCCCTCCGGGCCGCACCGCGAGGTAGTGCAGCGCTTCGGGCAAAAGCACGGGTACGTGGATCGGCGTAGGAGTCATAACTACCACGTTACTCTCCCGCCCAATCGGCGTCGTATTGGGCGTATGTCGGCTTATCCCAGATTTCGAACCAGTCGCCGTTGCCAACCAGGGTCACGTCCTGCACGAGGCCCGCGTGGTCGATGAGGAACTGCGGAATAAGGAGCCGCCCCTGGGCGTCCTTGGTCACATCACGCGTGTCGCCGAAGAATTTGCGTCGCGCGTCGCGCCCTTCCTTTGTGCCCGGAGGCATCGCGAGGATCGACTCGGACGCCTTTTCGAACTCGAGCTTGGTATATACGGTGATGCATTTTTCCCTACCCGAAGTGAGGTATGCTGGGGCATCAAATTGGTCTCGCCAGCGCGCGGGGATTGCGACGCGATTTTTGTCATCGAGCACATGGTCAGTCGTTCCCAGCAGCATCTTCGCAATCCCCCTTCAGAAATTGGGTGTAGAGACGCGAAAGCGTGCTCGACGTGAGGCTATTGTGGGCTGACTCCCCACTTTGCCCCAAATTCACCCACCGCGAATGTATGCGCGCCCTCCCGGCATGTCAATAGGAAAATCGCGCCACATCGCATCTTTACGCGTCAATAGATGACGCAGTGGCCTGATTCGCCTTTGACCCCGCCAAAGTGCGCCGTACGATGGCCGGGTGGCACGCCTCGGAATCCTCACAGCTTCAGACAAAGGCTCTCGCGGCGAACGTGAGGACGCCAGCGGCGCGCTCATCGCCATTCGCTGCGCCGCCGAAGGCCACGAAATCGTTCGCCAGGCGATCCTGCCGGATGACCGAACCACAATCGCCACGGCCCTTCGAATCTGGTGTGATGCCCGCACCATCGACGTCCTGATCACCACTGGCGGCACCGGGCTGACCGCTCGCGATGTCACGCCCGAGGCCACGCGGGAGGTTGCGGAACGCGATGTGCCGGGCATCCCACTCGCGCTGGCCGTCGCCGGGTTGCAGAAAACGCCCTACGCCGCGCTCACCCGCGGGATTGCCGCGGTACGCGGGACGACGCTCATCATCAACTTGCCTGGCAGCCCCAATGCCGTTGGTGAGGGTCTGGATGTCCTGCTGCCATTGCTCGGGCACATCGCCGTGTTGCTGGCCGGGCCGGAGGAACACGAAGCTGGCCCGCCCTGATGCGTTTCGACGTGCTCACCCTATTCCCTGCCGCGTTCGTAGGGCCGCTCGATGTCTCCATCATCAAGCGGGCGCGTGAAGACGGCCTGATGGAACTCGCGATCCACGACATCCGCGACTACGCCACCGGGAAGCACAGGCCGGTCGATGACTACCCGTTCGGCGGCGGCCAGGGAATGGTGATGCGCGTCGATGTGCTCGACGCCGCCCTGCAGCACGTCCAGGCGCTCGCCGAGCCGCCGGGCTACGTCGTCTACATGTCGCCCCAGGGCGTGCGACTGACCGACGCGAAGGTGCGCGACCTGGCGACCCACGAGCGGCTCGTCATCGTCTGCGGGCGCTACGAGGGCGTCGATGAGCGCTTCGTGGAGCACTGCGTCGACCTTGAAGTGTCGATCGGCGACTACATCCTGACTGGGGGCGAACTTCCGGCAATGGTGCTGATCGATGCCGTCGCCCGCCACATCCCCGGCGCCCTGGGTGACGAGCTTTCGCCAGAGGAAGAATCTTTCGTAGGCGGGCTATTGGAACACCCCCAATACACGCGGCCTGCGGAGTACAAGGACTGGCCAGTGCCTGAGGTGCTGCTCAGCGGCCACCACGCCAAGATCGAGCAGTGGAAGAAGGATCAGCGCCTGGCGCGCACCAAAGAGCGACGCCCGGACTTACTAGACGGCTAAGAGTCAGGGCGCGAGCGCCAGCCGCGCCGCGTACTGCCTGTCCAGGTAAGTGGCGAAATCTCCACTAAGCGAGGCCGACCAGGTGTCTGCGTTTTCGGCGTACCAGCGCACTGTTTGGGCGATTCCAGACTCGAAACTGACTTTCGGCGCCCACCCCAGCGCCCGCAATTTTGAACAGTCGAGCGCATAGCGGCGGTCGTGGCCTGCGCGGTCTTCTACTACAGTGATCAGCGAGTCCGGCTGTTCGGCGAGCTCGCAGATGAGCTGCGCGACGTGGCGGTTGGCCAAACGCTCGCCCGAACCAACATGCAGCGCCTGCACGCCCGGCGAGGCAGGCAGCGCGCGAAGGACGAGTCGAACGGCACTCACCAGGTCCTCGATGTAGAGCCACTCGCGTTCCTGCAGACCGTCGCCGTACAGGGGCAGCGTTTGGCCGGCGATGGCGCGTGTGCTGAAGAGCGGTATGAACTTCTCGGGATGCTGATTCGGTCCATAGACGTTGCATGAACGAATCACGGTGACCGGCAACCCGTAACTCTCCGCATAGGCGCGAATCTGCAGTTCGGCAGCGGCCTTGCTCGCCGAATATGGGCTGGTCGGCGCAAATGGCGCGTCTTCCGTCGCTTCGAACGGCTCGTCGAGCGAGCCAAAAACTTCATCGGTCGACATCTGCACGAAAGCCGTCCGCGGATGCTTGCGGATGGCCTCGAGAATTGAGACCACGCCCTCGACGTCGGTTCGAACAAACACGGCCGGGTCGAGCAGCGAGCGATCGACGTGCGTTTCGGCAGCGAGGTTGAGGGCCACATCGGCTTCCCCCACCAGTCGGGTCACCAGTTCGGCGTCGCAGATGTCGCCCGCCACGAACCGGTATGCAGGCGAGTCCGCCACACCCTGCAGATTCGCGGGGTTGGAAGCGTAGGTCAGCTTGTCGAGATTCGTCACCTCCCAGCCATCCGCAAGCAGGGCTCGCAGCACGTGGCTGCCGATGAAGCCGCAACCGCCGTTGACGAGCGCCCTCATTCTCCGGCCTCAAAGCGTGAGTGATCGCCGAGAGTCAGCACCGAGCCCGCCGGCGCTCCGCAGACGTAGGTGTCGCGGCCGATCATCGAATCGCGGATGCCAGGGCAACGCTCGATCACCGAACGGTCCATCACGATCGAATTCTCGACACTGACGGATCGAAGTTGGCAGTGCGCCCCGATGCTAACGTGCGGCCCGATGGTGCTGTTCACGAGCACGGCACTCGCGCCGATGCTCACCGGCCCCCGTACGGTGCATCCTTCGAGTACTGACCCGGCGCCAATTTCCACTTTCCCGCTAATCGCGGAGTGAGACAGCACCGCTGACGGCGCGCAGCCCATTGGCAGGCCTTCCAACATCACGCGGTTCGCGGCAAGGATGTCCTCCATCTTGCCGGTGTCGATCCAGAAGGCCTCCGTGATAGAGGTGGTCACGGGGCCGATTGCCAACAGGCCGTTGATCGCGTCAGCGATCTCCAACTCTCCACGCGCGCTCGGGACCTGCTTGGCGATGATGTCGAAGACGGCTGGGCTGAAGGCGTAGACCCCAATAACCGCAAGCTTCGATGGCGGGCTGGATGGCTTCTCTACCACGCGAATCAGGCGTTCGCCTTGCATCTCGGCGACTCCGAATGCGCGCGGGTCGGTTACCTCGCGCAGGATCAGCGAAGCGAGCGGTGACTCGCTTGCGAAGCATTCGACAAACGAACGAATACCGCCGTCGAGCACGTTGTCGCCCAGGTACAGCACGAACGGACCTGAGCCCACAAAATCGCGGCAGACCAGCGCTCCGTGGGCGATGCCCAGCGGTGCCGCTTGGCGCACGTACGTGAAGCGCGCGCCGAAGGCTGAACCATCGCCCATCGCCTCGCGAATTTGAGATTCGGTGTCGCCCACCACCAGCGCGATCTCCGTGATTCCCGCTTCGACCAGCTGACGCACCGGAAAATGGAGCACTGGTGTGTTCGCGATGGGCACCAGTTGTTTGGCGCCGGAGTACGTGAAGGGTCGCAGCCTGCTTCCTTTTCCGCCGGCCAAAACGACACCTTTCATAGGTGCCGAAGTATAGCCGCTACGGCGTTGGGTACGGCTCCCGTAACCTCGCGGACGTGACTTCCGACCCCTTACGTGTGTTTCTGAATGGCAGTGCGCTGCCCGCGCGGCCTACGGGAGCGGGGGTCTACACGCTGGAGTTGGCGTGCGCTCTCGCCGCCCGTGAGGACGTCGCGCTGACCGTCGCGGCGCCATCCCAGTACGCGGTCCCCCGCGCAGAGATGCTCAACTCGCCGCCGACGGGTCCGGCGAGGCGAAGTGCTTGGGAACAACTCCGCATGCCCCGGCAGTTCGCCCAGGCCGATGTCTACCACGGCGCGCACTTCGCGACCCCACTCCGGTCGCGTGTGCCGCGCGTGGCCACCGTCCACGACCTCGCGTTCTATCGTCTGCCGCGCCGTGACTCGCGCAAGCACCGTTGGTACTACAGGATGCTTGCCCGCTCGGCCACTCGCGCCGAACGGATCGTCGTGCCCTCGCGCGCTGTCGCTGGAGACGTCGTGCGGTTCCTCGGCTATGCACCCGAGCGCATCCGAGTAGTCGCCGAGGCGCCACGAGCGGGGCTCACCGCGGCGTCAGCCGCGGAAGTGGCTCGCACGTGCGCCGAACTCGGAATCGAACAGCCATACCTCCTCTGCCTCGGCACCGCCGAGCCGGGCAAGCGCGCCGTGGATGCCCTGCGCGCGCTCGCGCTCCTCAAGGCCCAGGGTATCAGCATGCAACTGGTGCTCGCAGGCAATTCCGGGCCACTTAGCGCACCGCTCAAGCGTGAAGCCACGCGCCTGGGAGTCGATGACCGCGTTGTATTCACGGGGTATGTCAGCGATGCCAGTCTCGGGGCGCTGTACACGGGCGCGGTCGCGCTCATCTTTCCGTCCCTTTATGAAGGCTTTGGCTTGCCGCCGCTCGAGGCGATGGTCTGCGGCTTGCCAGTAGTCGCCACGCGCGTCCAGGCGATGCAGGAGGTCCTTGGCGATGCGGTGATTTTCGTGCCCCTGCGCGACCACTCAGCGATTGCCGCCGCAGCTGGCAGCCTGCTCGGCGACTCGTCCCTGCGGGCGGAGTGGGCGGCACGTGGGCTCGAACACGCCGCCCGGTTCAGTTGGACGAAAGCTGCCGAGGAGACCGTTGAGGTCTACCGCGAATTGTTCCATTGATACGCTGATGCGCTTCGCGCGGCTCGGCGAGTATGGGGCGTAAACGGGCCTCGCTCTAAGCTAGGCCGATGGGCAAGCGCATCTTCGACGTCACGCTGACGCTCGCCTCGGCGCCCGTGGTGTTGATCATCGTCGCCGCTATGGCTGCGATCCTGGCTTACGAATTGCGGGGCAACCCGTTCTTCGTGCAGCAGCGAATCGGACTACACGGCAGGCCGTTCCGCATGCTCAAACTCCGCACTATGCGATACGCAATCCCGGGCGAAGAGCCCGACCGCACAGTCGATGATTGGGACACGTTCGTATTTGCCCCCGCGCACCAGCCGGACCCGCGAATCACCCATTGGGGGGCGTTCGCCAGGCGCACAAGCCTCGATGAACTGCCCAACCTTTGGAACGTGTTAAAGGGCGAGATGAGCCTCGTTGGCCCTCGCCCTGAGATCCCGGAGATCGTGCTCCAGTACCCGGAGCGCTACCATCGACGCCACGACGTCCTCCCAGGAATCGCGGGATTGGCCCAGGTGAATGGACGTTCAGATTTGACCTATGACGAAATCGCTACCTACGATCTCGAATACGTGGATCAGCATTCGATGTTGACCGACGTCCAGATCCTCTGGCGCACCGCGGGAATCGTCCTGCGTGGGAGTGGAGCGCGATGACCCAGTCCCCTCGCTCCGAAAATCCCCCGATAAGCTTCGTCTCGCGGATGTTGAACGGAGACGCCGCCCGTGCCTTCGGCGCAATGTTCCTCGATGCCCTCGTCATCATCGCCGCTTACGTCGCCGCCTTGCTCCTGCGATTCGATGCCGCCGTGCCGCATGCAAACGGCGAATTCGTGGCTCGCGTCCTCCCGCTGATCATCATCGCCTACATCGCCGGCAATCTGCTGTTTGGCGTTTATCGCACAGTTTGGGCTTATGGCAGCCTGGGTGACATCATCGCGCTCTTTCGCCCGGTGGTGATCGTCACTCTGCTGGTCTTCGGACTAAACATCTGGGTGCAGGACCGCGACCTGCCGCAGTCCGTCGTTCTCATCGCTGGCGCGCTGGTGTTCCCTGGCATGGCCTTCGTGAAGATGCGCACGCGTCTCCTCCTGAGAATGCCGTGGGCCGCAAGCGCCTCGCAGCGGCTGCTCATCGTCGGTGCCGGGCACAACGGCCAGTTGCTCGCCCGCGAACTCCAAAACACTCCGCAGCTGAACTACCAGCCAGTCGGCTTCGTTGACGACGACCCGAAGAAGCAGCGCCGCCGGCTCCACCGCCTGCGCGTCCTCGGCCCCGTCGCGGAAGTCGAAACGCTCCTCCGACGCCACGATGTGGACGTCGTCGCGATCGCCATCTCACGCGCTCCCGGCGCCCTCGTCCGGGAAATCGTGCGTGTCTGCCAGCAGAACAACGTGCCGGTGCGAATCGTCCCCGGCGTCGACAACTGGGCACTTGGCCAGGGCCAGGGTGATGCCCTGCGCGAACTCACGCTCGATGACCTCCTCGGCCGCGAGCCCGTGCAAGTGGACTACGCAGCCTGCCGGCACTCCGTCCAGGGCAAGTCCGTGTTGGTCACCGGCGCCGCCGGCTCCATCGGTTCCGAACTCTGCCGCCAGGTGCTGACCTTCGAGCCGCGCGAACTGCACCTCCTGGATAACAACGAGAGCGGTCTCTATGACCTCTCGCTCGAACTTGCGGGCATGTCTCCCGAAACCACCATTCGTCTCTGGGTCGGCAACGTCGTTGAGACGAAGAAGGTGGATGAC
This sequence comes from Tepidiformales bacterium, assembly GCA_038323265.1. Taxonomy (GTDB): domain Bacteria; phylum Chloroflexota; class Dehalococcoidia; order Tepidiformales; family Tepidiformaceae; genus PNKC01. The sequence goes on along the minus strand of JBBQGT010000008.1, from coordinate 11,443 downwards.
ATCTTCCACCGCGTCCGTCCGGACCTCGTCTACCACGCGGCGGCGCTGAAACACGTCCCGCTGATGGAAGAGCACCCGGATGAGGCGTTCCGCGTCAACGTCCTCGGCACGCTGAACGTCGCAAGTGCGGCGCGAACCTTTGGCGCAGGCCGCTTCGTGCTCATCTCAACTGACAAGGCGGTGCGGCCTACAAGCATCATGGGCGCCACCAAGCGCATCGCCGAACTGCTCGTCCTCGCCCTCGCACAGACGGACAGCGGCACCACCTACTCCGCCGTCCGCTTCGGAAACGTGATGGGCAGCCGCGGCTCGGTGGTACCCACCTTTATGCGCCAGATCGAGCACGGGGGGCCAGTGACCGTCATGCACCCCGACATGATGCGCTACTTCATCAGCATCCCCGAGGCTGTCAGCCTTGTTATCCAGGCCGGAACTTTCGGCGGCCATGGCAACATTTACATGCTGGATATGGGCCAGGAGATCAACATCCTCGAACTGGCCGAGCGCATGATCCGCCTGCGCGGGCTCCGGCCGGGACTCGATATCGAAGTCGTTTTCACGGGGCCGCGCCCGGGTGAGAAACTGCGCGAGGAGCTCGTAGCCGACTTCGAGCAGAGCCAGGTCACCGAGCACCCCAAAGTCATGCGCCTGACCGCCGGGCTGGACGTCACCGAAGCCGAAATGCTCCGCTTGATCGACGAAATCAAGGGCGAAATGTGGGGCGACAAGGAGGAGGTGCGGCGGCGTATCCGCCTCGTCTCCCGGAAGTATTCGCTCGACGGCGATGAGGACGCCGCCCCCGAGAAATCGTCGGAGCGGACGGCGTTGTGACCTTCCGAGTACACCCAACCGCGGAGGTAAGCGAACAGGCGACGATCGGTGAAGGAGCAAGCATCTGGCACCAGGCACAGGTGCGCGAAGGGGCCGTCATCGGGCCCGGCTGCATCATCGGCAAAGGCGTCTACGTTGGCGCCGACGTCGCGTTGGGTGCGAACTGTAAAGTGCAAAACTACTCCTGCCTCTACGAAGGCGTAACGCTCGAGGATGGTGTCTTCATCGGGCCGGAAGTGGTCTTCACCAACGACCGGTTTCCCCGCGCGATTAACCCCGATGGCACTATTAAAACGACCGACGACTGGCACGTTGGTCCGTCGCTTGTGCGCTACGGCGCGGCAGTTGGGTCGCGCTCGGTGATCGTCCCGGGAATCACAATCGGGCGCTGGGCACTGATCGCTGCTGGCTCCGTTGTAACGAAGGATGTGCCGGACCATGCGTTGGTCGGCGGCACTCCTGCGCGCCCAATGGGCTGGGTCTGTGTCTGCGCACAGCGGCTGGATGAACAGCTAACTTGCCACCCCTGCGGACGCGCGTACGTCGAAAGCGAATCGGGTCTCGCCGAAACGTAAGCTCCTTCTTCTCAGATGATCGCCCGCGTGTCACTCGTCAGGTTTAGCAGGCCGAGGACGACAATCAATGCGAAGACAGTGATTGCAGCGAGGCGCGCGGGCCGCCACCCTGGCAACCGGCGCGCCCGGGGCCATTGCATCGCCAACAACCAGATGCCGCCGACAAGAATGGCGAGGATCGCCACGGGGAAGAAGATAATCCCCGGAATCGCCGCCAGCGCGGCGGCCTGCGTCCAGTTCCGTTTACGCCACCAGAAGCGTGGGTAGATCTCCGCCAGCCACGCAATTGCGCCAGCCCCGGCTGCCGGGATCGCGATGAACAGGACAACCGCAAGCCAATGCGGTTCCAGAGCGGTGAAATCCACGCCATCCTCGTGGATCAGTATCGCCCCGCCAGTGATCGCGCCAGCCACCGCCCACGCGAAGGGCATACCCCGCTTCGGCAAAAACGGCCGCCCGAAAACCACGATCAGCCCCACAATGATTCCTAACACGGTCGTGACGGCGAGGAGGTTGAGTGTAGACACCACGTCGAAGCGTCCAATCGTAAACCCGTCGTCGCTCTCCAGTCCGCGAACACTGTCGTTGGAGGTGAGCCGGAGTACGAACATCGCCAACCGGCCACCAATGCCCCCAACGATGAGCCCGCCCAAACCGCCAGCCGCGGCGCCCAACGAGATCCAGTAGGCGATGGTCCGGACATCCTCGCGGACGGTGGCCATTGTTTGTTCCGTGCCAATCGATTCTGTGATGGTCGTCATTGTGCCCTCCAGCGGGCGGATAATAACCGATTAACCGCGAAAAGGGACAGGATTGTCCCTCTCTCGGACGTGGCGAAACTGCGACCATTGCTCAGCGCCAAAGAGCCGCGCTTGGTACGCTCGGAGTTCGATTGCCCGCTGCCGGATGATCCCGGCGACCAGCGAAAGGAACTGCCCATGACCACCGCGGAACGCTCGTACATTTCGGTCGCAAAGCCACTTATTGGTGAAGAAGAGAAGCGAGCGGTGATGGAGGTTCTCGACAGCGGTCAGCTGGCGCAGGGCTCCCGCACCGAAGCTTTCGAAAAAGCCTTCGCCGAGTACATCGGCACGAAGCACGCGATCGGCGTGAACAGCGGCACCGCGGCGCTCATCGTCGCCCTCCAAGCGCACGGCGTGGGCCCCGGGGACGAGGTGATCACCACTCCGTTCAGCTTCATCGCCACGGCAACGAGCATCATCGCCTGCGGTGCCACGCCCGTCTTCGTGGACATCGACCCCTTCGACCTCAACATGGACCCGAACCAGTTGGAAGACGCGATCACTGACAACACGAAGGCCGTGATGCCGGTGCACCTCTTTGGGCATCCCGCGCGGATGACGGAGATCGCCCAGATATGCGAAGACAACGAACTGGCGCTCGTCGAAGACGCCGCCCAGGCGCACGGTGCCGAGCACCAGGGGACGCGCGCCGGGGCCTTCGGCACGGGCTGCTTTAGCTTCTACCCCACGAAAAACATGACCACCGGCGAGGGTGGGATCATCACCACCAACGACGACGAGGTCGCTCGCCTCAGCCGGATAATTCGCAGCCACGGCCAGGAGCGCCGCTACGTCCACGAATACTTCGGTCTGAACTGGCGCATGCAAGATGTCAACGGCGCCATCGGGCTGGTACAGCTTGGCCACCTCGAAGGCTGGAACGAGGCGCGCATTGCGAACGCCGACGCCCTCTCACGTCTCATTCGCAGTGTGGAGACGCCTAAGGTGCGCGAAGGCGATCGGCACGTCTTCCACCAGTTCACCGTGCGCGTCGGCAAGGACCGCGATGGGTTGTTGCAGCGGCTCCAGGAGGCAGGCATCGGCTCCGCCGTCCACTACCCCATCCCGATTCACCAGCAGCCGATCATCCAAAAGATGGGCTTCGGCGAAGGCAGCTTCCCGGTCGCTGAGGCTGCCGCGGAGCACGTCCTCTCGCTCCCCGTTCACCCGATGCTCGGGCCTGAGGATGTGGAGTACATCGCTGCGAGCGTCAACAGGTTGGCGTAGCCGTCGCTGCACTGCCGCCTACCGCGCGTCCCACTCCACGGCCTGCTTGATGTAACCGCGAAGCGCCTTCTGGTTCGACTTCTCGACGCTCTTCAATTTCACGTGTCGTGAGTGCTTACCGACGCCCCTGAGCAGGCCGTAGTTATCTTCGAAATTGATACCCCGGATAAGGATGAAAGTGATGTCCTTCTTTGTTGGGCTGATGGCCGCGATGTGCGACCGTAGGCGATACGTAATCATGTCGTAGCTGACGAGCTCCTCCGCTTCCGGGGCGCCTTCGCGCATCAGTGCCCGCGCCATCGCCACGATGTCGTGGTGCTGCGGGAGTACCTTCCTTTCGATGTACTCGTCGACGGTCACCCCGAGGAAAGCGCGCTGTTCAGCCACTCGATGATGTCTGCGGTGACTTCGTCCCGATTCGTTTCGTTCAGCATCTCGTGCCGGCCGCCTGCGTAGTACAGCTTGTCTATCTGCTTTACGCCGGCTGCGCGCCAGCGAGCCTTCAGCAGCTGCAGCCCTTCAAGCTTGCGGTTGATCGGGTCCTCATCGCCAGCCACGAAGAGCACCGGCAGGTCCGAGCGGATCTGGCCGAGGATTGCCGGGTCCGCGAGTCGCGCAGGGTCGCCCATCGCCGGGCGCTTCGCCCAGATGTCGAAGCCGCAGAGCGGGTCGGCTACGTACTTATCGACCTCGTCGGGGTCTCGGCTGAGCCATTCGTAGGGAGTCCTCGCGGGCTCGAACGGCGCGTTCGGTTCGAACCGCGCCGGCGGTTCTCCGGGACGAGGGACTTCGCGCGCGGTCGAGCCGGAGAGGATGAGCGCGTCGATCTCGCCCGACCAGGTGGGTGCGTACTGTTGGACGGCTGCGGCCCCCATGCTGTGCCCAAAGAGCGCGACCGGCAGTTCCGGTCGCGCCATGCGCGCCAGCTCGACCACCTGCTGGATGTCCGCCACAAGCGCGTCCCAGCCGCCTGCGCCGAAGTCGCCGAGGCCTTCCGGGCCGGGAGATGCGCCGTGACCCCGATGATCCATCGCCCACACGTCCATCCCGGCGGCGTTGAGGGCCCGGGCGAATCGCTCGTAACGGAGCGCGTGCTCAGCGGCGCCGTGCGAGATCACTATCACAGCGCGGGCGTTCGATGCGTTCCAGCTGTACGCCGTGATCGGCAGAGCGTCGATCGCGGAGGTGAACTGGATGGTTTCGTCGGGCACTGGCGCACCTCGTTGCGTGATGGGCGATTGTCGGATGGCTTGGAGTCAGTCGCCTAGTTTGACCATCATCTTGCCGGTGTTCAAACCGTTGAGCAGCCCGATGAGGGCGCTTGGCGCCTTCTCGATGCCTTCGTAAATCGTCTCTTCGTACTTCACCTGGCCGTGTTTCAACCAGCCAGTCATCTCCGCCTCGAACTGCTCACGCAGGTGCATGAAGTCCGTAGCCACGAAGCCGCGCAGCATCACCCGGCTGTAAATGATGTTCGAGAGGCGCGTAACCGGCGCGGAGATCGAGCCAAAGTTGTTGTACGCCGAGATCATCCCGCAAACCGGAATGCGCCCCAGCGTGTTCATCCTCGGTAGCGCCGCGTCCAGGTGGTCGCCGCCCACGTTGTCGAAGTAGACATCGATGCCGTTGGGGGCGGCAGCTTTTAGCGCCTTGTGGATCGGCTCCGTCTTGTAATTAATCACCGCATCGAGCCCGAGATCGTCTCGCAGCCAACGCACCTTTTCATCCGAGCCAGTGCTGCCGATGACGTAGCAGCCGTGCAGCTTCGCCACCTGGACGGCAACCGAACCAACGGCGCCGGCAGCCGTGGAGACGAAGACCTGCTCGCCGTCCTGGAGCTTGCCAATTTCGAGCAGCCCGCCGTAGGCCACGAAGCCCGAGCCGCCGAGCGCATGCATGTAAACGGTCAGCGGGAGCGCCGGGTCGACATCCATCTTCGCCATCCCGCGCCCGTCGGAGTTCAGGTACTCGCGGAACGACCAGCGATGCTGGACGAGGTCGCCTTCCTTGAACTGCGGGTTGCGCGACTGGACGACGCGGCCGATGGCGCCGCCAGCCATCGCTTCGTTCAGCTCCTGGCCAGCGGACAGTCGCGGGCGCATCGCCGGGTCGATGGAGAGGTAGAGGTTCCGGACTTGGATCTCTCCTTCGCCAGCGTCCGGGACGGTCTGCTCGACGACCGAAAAGTCGGCATCCACGGGCATTCCATCGGGACGGCGGACGAGGTGGATTTCGCGGCTGTTAACGGGCATGGGGCATCTCCTGGAGGGTGACTGTGGGCTGAAGCCTACGCGATGCCGCGCTTCTCTGGCGCGGCTTAAGCCTTCGTCCCGCCGACGGTAATGCCCGAGACGAGCACCGTGGGCATTCCAACCCCAACTGGCACCGACTGGCCTTCTTTCCCGCACGTCCAGCGTCCATCCGAAAGCTGGTAATCACTGCCCACCAACGAGACCTTCGAGAGCACGTCCGGACCGTTACCGATGAGCGTCACGTTGCGCACCGGCGCGGTGATGATGCCGTTCTCAATCATGTACGCCTCCGTCACCGAGAAGACGAAGTCCCCATTTGAAATGTTCACCTGCCCGCCCGAGTACGCGACGCAATATATGCCGCGCTCGACGCTGCGGATGATGTCTTCGGGGTTGCTCTGGCCGGCGAGCATCAGGGTGTTTGTCATCCGCGGCATGATGTAGTCCTTAAACGTCTCGCGCCGCCCAGAACCGGAAGGCCACAAACCGTAGTGACGCGCGCTCACCTCATCGTGCAGGTAAGCCTTCAGGTTGCCGTTTTCGATGAGTGTGTTGCGGCCCGAGGCGTTGCCTTCGTCGTCGATGTTGATCGATCCGCGCGAATCCCGGAGCGTGCCGTCATCGATGACGGTCACAAGCGAGCTTGCCACCGGTTGGCCGATGCGCCCGGAGTAGTTGCTCGTGCCTTTGCGGTTGAAGTCCGCCTCTAGCCCATGGCCAACCGCCTCGTGCAGCAAGATGCCGCTATCGCCAGCGGCAAGCACCACGGGCAGCGTGCCAGCGGGCGCTTCGATCGCATCCTGCTGGAGCACCGCCATGCGCGCGGCCTCGCGGGCCGTCTCCTCGGGCGAAACACGGGCGAAATAGTCGATCCCAAGGCGTCCGCCACCACCCGTTCGCGCCACTTGGCGGCTGCTCCCGCGCTCCGAAAGTGCACTGACGTTGAAGCGGATCAAGGGTTGCACATCGCCAACCACCAGCCCGTCGCTCCGCGCCACAAGGACGTGCTTCAGTTCGTCTCCGATGCTCGCATCGACGCGTGCGATCGATGGGTCGAAAGCTCGGGCGGCGCGGTCGGCGCGTTCCAGCAGCGCCACCTTCTCGCTCGCCGCCGCAGCACTGAGTGGCTCGTCGCTCGAATAGTAGGACACCCCCGACATCTGCGGCGTGGCGTTCGTCGGCGTAGGCCGTTCGTCCGAAGCGCCGATTCGGGCGGCGGTCTCGGCTGCCTTTCGCATCTGTTCCAGGTCTAGCGATTCCGTGTAGGCATAGCCGATGGCGTCGCCCTTCACCACCCGGATGCCAACACCCTGGGCAACGTGCCGCGAGGCCGACTTCACGCGCTGCTCCTCCCAACTGATGGCGCTGTTGGTCCGGTGCTCGAAAAACAACTCGGCGAAATCTCCGCCCCGGCTCAGCGCGGTCGAAAGCAGCGATGACATGATCGCCGGGTCAAGGTTGTAGCGGCTGCCGAACAATTGGAGCGATTCGGTGGTTGGATCGGACATGGAGCCTCCCGGCTGGGATGTGCTCCCATCGTATCGGGTTGAACCGCGGGACGGCGTCAATGCAATCGTGTTACTGCGTCAGACGCTTGGAATCCGGTAAACTCTGACCCGTGGCAGCCGCGCATTCCAGGAAGAACTCAACCGGACAGCGGCCGTGACCGCGGCGGCAACCTCGATCAGTTCGATCGAGGGCTATGGGCTCGAGTTGCGCCCGTGGGACGCCGACCTCGTTCGCCAGATGGGTGCCTGGGGCGAGCGCGGATTCCCGTTCCACGCCTTCGACCTGGGCCACCTGCTGGACCCGGCGAAGGCCGAAGCCGCGCTGCTTTTCGCTCTCCAGAAGAGCCCGCACCACCACTACATCGCTTGTGAGGATGGGCAAGCGGTGGGCCGGGTGTCGGTGAACCTGCAGGATCTCACTGGCCTGTATATCTGGGCCGTGCACGTACCGCCGGAGCACTCCGGCCGCGGCGTTTGCCGGCGAATGCTCGCTGCCCTGATGTCGCACCTCGAGGAAGTGAGGCCCGAGATGCCTGAGTTCGTACTCAGTTCCAACACCTTCGCAGAGCCTGCCCATCGCGCATATCGTGCACTCGGCTTCGAGGTGGTTGAAACGCGTTGGCACTTCGATAAGGAGATCGCCGAGCGCCTTTGGAAAGTTGACCCCGCGCAGCGCGAGCCGATCTCACGCCATATCCGTTTCCACAGCGGCCGATGGCAGGTGCGGACGTACGTCTTCAAGCGCCGCCGCGGCACACCAATGAGCGCAGGGGCGACCCCCTAGCCAATTTACGAGAGTGCCTGAGGCTTTCCACCCGCGCACTCTATGATTCGCCTACCACACATGCCCGGAGACATCATGGCCTCGATTCGCTACATGGTTGACGACGTTGACGCGGCGGTGGCCTTTTACACCGGCCATCTCGGCTTCACGGTGAAGGATCACCAGGGCGCGCCGTTCGCCTCAGTGCAAAAGGGCGACCTCACTCTCTGGCTGGCTGGCCCGCGCAGTTCCGCTGCCCGTCCAATGCCGGATGGCCGGCAGCCCGGGCCCGGCGGTTGGAACCGCCTGGTCATCGAAGTGCCGGACATCATGGCGGTCGTTGAAGCACTGCGAGAAAGCGGTGGTACCTTCCGCAACGACATCGTCACCGGCCCCGGCGGCAAGCAGGTCCTCTGCGAAGATCCCTCCGGCAATCCGATCGAGATCTTTCAGCCTGCTTAGCTGTCGCCGATCATGACGTGTTCCTGGACGATGACGCTGAAACGCGTCGAAAGGTCGAACAGGTTTTTTTCGTCTTCGAGCACGATCTTGAGTTGAGGCGACCGATTGGACATTTTCATGTCCGCTTCGTTCTCGAACCACGCCTCGGCAAACCCGTCGTAGGCCATCTCACGCCCGCTGCCTGACAGGTCGGGCGCGAGATTAATGACGTAGCGCTTAATCCCCGGCACGTTCCGTGCCTTGTCCGCATGCGTAGTCGTCCAGTACTTGCCAAAGTCCTCGCGGGACATGCCCGGCTTTCGCTTCGCCCCAAAGATCATCTTGTACATCGTCAACGCCTCCTGAGATGACCGCTATCTTATGCTGATCGTTCGAGCTTCAGAGTGGACGGGCTTGGGGATCAGGTTAGTCCGAGGCGGCGGTCATTTTCCTGCCACGCAACGTCATTGAGCGCCATCAGGCCGCCGGCCACCAGCGAGTGGCCGCCCAGCAGCACCGGGATCGGCGCTTGCGCGGCCCCCCGCGTGAAGCGTTGCAGGAAATCGTCTTCGATCGCGGCGTGGTTCAACAGGTCGCTCTGGAAGCGGTCCTCGCGTGCTGGTTCGAGGCCCAGGTGCGCCTCGATAACCCGCGTATCGAGCACGAGGGCATCCCCCAGCAGCGCCATCCGCTCGAAGAAGCGCTGGATCCCAACCTCCTCAAGCAAGAACCCGAGGACCGAATGGGCGCGATAGCCGGCCGCCGCCGTCGCCAGCCCCCGCTCTTCGCTGAACATGCGCATCCGGCAGGCGGTTTCGCGTTCGAGGTACTGCCAGGTCATCGCCCCCACCCGCCCGGCCACCACCACCTGCGCCGTGCGGTCGCAGAGCAACGGCAGGAACGCCCTATAGCGTTCTGCAGTCTCCGTAGCGGCGGTAGCCGCTTCCGCCAACTCCGACTGGAGCCCCGGCGTGAGAGCCAACACCGCGAGGTCCGAAGGCGTGTCGAGATCGAACTGCGTCGCCGTCGTTCGCGCCAGGATCACTGGGGCCAGTCCAGCGTCGTCGCGCAAGCGGCGCGGCAACACGTTGTCGCGCGCCACCTTCGAGACGCGCTCGATCGCCTCGCCCAGAGTCCACGCCGTGATGTCCGAAGAAAAGAAGTTGTTGGTGACGAACCGGCTATCGCGGGCATCCAACTGCTCGACGATGAAGCGAAACTCTTCGATTCCGAGCAGCGGTACTGAGCCGGAGCCCATAATCGCCGGACGCTGCAACCCGTAACGCGAGACGAGCCCGCGCAATCGCGCGTCGAATTCGAACGGCTCGCCTTCAGCATCGGGATCTACGAGCATGTGCGCCGGTAGCGGGTCGAACGCAGATGGCCGGTCGGTGGCGATGATCACCGCTTCGAATCCAGCCGCAAGCGCGCTGGCAGCCGTGCCCCGCGTCGCCGCCACACGCGCCTTCGCCAGCATCTGCTCCGCGACTCCCGTACCGGTCCCTCCGTGAAGGATGATCAGCACCGGGCGTTCGAAAACCATGCTTCCAGCGTACGCCGGTGGGAATCTCCGCGCCCGCCGAATGGTATGCTCGCCGCCACCTACTGGCTGGAGATACACATGGCGCTGGCGGACCTTGAACGGGCGAAACAGACGGCGGAAGAGGCTGTGGACGCCGCCTCGAGCGAACTTCGCGAGATCAGCCTCAGCATCCACGGCAAGCCCGAACTGAACTACGAAGAACACCATGCACACGCGGTGCTGACCGGTTACCTCTCGGCCAAAGGCTTCGTCGTCGAGCGCGGGGCATACGGCCTGCCCACCGCATTCAAAGCAGTCACGGGTAGTGGCGGACCGATCATCGCCGTCTTCTGTGAATACGACGCCCTGCCCGGCATCGGGCACGCCTGCGGGCACAACCTGATCGCAATCTCTGGCCTGGCCACGGGGATGGCCTTGAAGGCCGCTCTCGGTGAGGGGAACGGCACCGTGGTTGTGCTCGGTTCGCCTGCGGAGGAGGGCGGCGGCGGCAAAATCCGGATGATGGAACAGGGCGCGCTCTCCGGCGTAGACGCCGCCTTGATGCTGCACCCTTCTCCGGGCGATGCCGCCTGGCCAAGCATGATCGCCCTCGAACAAGTGAACGTGGACTACTTCGGGCGTAATGCCCACGCCGGCGCATCGCCCTGGGCTGGCGTGAACGCTCTGGACGCGCTGGTCATGGCCTACACGGCGATCTCCAACATGCGCCAACAGCTCCGCCCAACGGACCGCGTTCACGGCGTGATCACAAAGGGCGGCGAAAAGGCTAACATCATCCCCGACCACACCGCCGCGCAGTACCTCATCCGTTCGAAAACGCTGGCCGACCTGGTGGAGTTGCGGGCCAAGATCATGGGTTGCTTCGAAGGTGCGGCGCTCGCCAGCGGCTGCCGGCTCGAGGTCACTCCGCCCGGCCCCGCCTACGCAGACGTCTGGACGAACGACGTCATCGCCGAAGCCTACTGCGAAAACATGGAGCGCTTCGAAATGCGCATGCCCTCCAAGACCGCAACGGAGGGGTTGGGCGGGGCGAGCACGGACATGGGCAACGTGAGCCATGTGGTGCCGAGCATCCATCCGGTCTTCGGCATCCCGGTTGAAGCAGGCGTCGGCAACCACACCCCCGGTTTCACCGCCGCCGCGGCCACCGAAGAGGCCCACCGCGCAACTCTCCGTGCCTCAAAAGCGTTGGCCATGACGGCCCTCGAGCTCTACGCCAAACCCGAGATGCTGAAGAAGGCGTGGGCCGAGTTCAACGATCGTTGATTCGTACTGACGGGTTCGGCGACACCATCTGTCGCGGCCTTTCCTTAGCGTCATAACCAGCGGGAGGCATCAAGGATTCGTTCAGCTTTGGCGGACGCGACGATAACGCATGGTTCTATTACGATGACTGTTCTACGTTGCCAGCGGGATGGACCCGGCGGCCACGTTCGCCCCGCCGCCAAACCGGCCGGGCTATCCCCGAACCAGTTGAGGACACCATGAAAGTCGTCTTTT
>JBBQGT010000007.1:0-41890 GCA_038323265.1 Tepidiformales bacterium | reverse complement strand
GGCGAAGCTGCGCAATCCTCGCAGAGTGGCAGGACGTGGATGACGCGGAATCGCTCTCGTGCCTTGCTGTGCGACTTGCTGGCGCCGGGTCCGCCCCTGCTACACAGGCGGCGCTTGAATCTCTTTCAGGGGAGGCGCCGCATGGCTCATGAGGTACCGCCTTACACCAGCACCCGGCTAACGGCGCACATCGGGCTGGTGCTGAGCGCGATGCTGGCCGCGTTGTTCGCCAGTGGCGGATTCTTCTTCTTGTTCACGTTCAACTACGACTTGCCGCCGTGGTTCGTCCCTGTGCGGTTCCTCCACTTCTATGTCGGGTTGGCGTCCATCCCTTTCCTCGTTGCCAAGTACGGGACGACCTCCGTGCGACTCTTCGGGTACTACGCGAGGGTGCCGCGATTCAAGGCCTCGGGGCCGCCCGCGCTAGTCCCACGGGTGCTTTCGCCACTGCTCGCCTTCGATTTCTTCGTCCTCTACTTCAGTGGCCTGTACATGCTGTTTCACTACTACTACACGGTGGCAAACATCTGGCCGTTCGATGCCAAGCCAGTGCAGGTGCACCTTTGGGCGTCCATCATTGGCGCGCCGCTGATCACTATCCATCTGCTGTGGCACCTGGCCGCGGCGTACAGGGCCACCCCGGCTCGCGTGGCGGTCGTTCCGGCCAAACTGGCCCCGTTCCAAGAGCAGCGCGGCGGACGAATTACGCGGCGCGTGGCGCTGACTGGTCTCGGGGCACTCGGAGCCGCGCTGGCGCTGGGCTTTCAGAACACGGCCCTGCGAAGCTGGGAGGCGAAGGGCCTGTTTATCGGTCGCATCCCGGAAGAAGAGAAGGGCGGGCCGGGTGAGTTTCCCGTCGAGGTCCTGTTCGGCAAAGCGGACCCCGTAGACATCGCAAGCTACCGTCTAGAGGTTGCCGGTGAGGTAGACAAACCCCTTTCACTGACCTACGAGGAACTGCTGGCGATACCGGCCCATCAATTCCGGGTTCGTCTTTCCTGCGTCAGCGGCTGGACGGAGCGGCCGGTGTGGCGCGGCCCACTGGTGACAGATGTGCTTGCGCTGGCGAAGGAGCGCAGCGGGACTAAATCGGTAGCCTTCCAGGCGATCAAGAACGATGATGGGCAGCAATACGGCTTCACCTGGCACCGGCGACGCCTCAGTGACGACCGCGCAATCCTCGCAACGCACGTGAACGGCGCACCGCTTAGCGCCAACCACGGCTTCCCTGTACGGCTTATTGTGCCTGGGTACCCCGGCCAAAACATGGTGAAGCAGATCCAGCGCATCGTAGTCCGTGCCGACGATGAGGAATTCCGGCCGGACTTCCGGCTCGTGAGTAAAGGGACGCCGGAGGAGGTTTCCGCATGACCATTGCAACAGTTGAACGCCGCGGGCTGACGGTCTCCCGACCGCCGGACGAGCTCTACCTCGAGGTCACGAATCGTTGCAACTTGAAGTGCGTTACCTGCCCCCAGTCATGGGGGATGCCCGAGGCGTCCGCCGACCTGACGCCCGCGTGGGCCACGCACGTGCTGGACCAGGTGCCCGAGGTGCGCCGTGTGGTACTGCACGGGATCGGCGAGCCGACGCTGAACCCGCTGCTTCCCGAGATCATCGCGCTGGTAAAAGCGCGCGGCGCGTACGCCTTGTTCAACACGAACGGCCTTACGCTGCGCGGCGCATTGCTGGACAAGCTCGCGCTGAGCGGGCTGGACGAAGTGCGTGTTTCAATCGATTCGGCCACGCCCGAGACGTACGAGTTAGTGCGCGGCGCGGACGGCTTCGCGCGGATTATCGAAAACGTGAAGGCGCTGGGCGCCGCGAAAGTGCGTCTCGGCAGCCTTACGCCGCGCATTTCGCTCTGGATGACGGGATTGAAGACAAACATCGCCGAACTGCCGGCGCTAATCGACGTGGCCCACGAGGCGGGGATCAGTGAGGTCTACTTGCAGCGTCTTGTCTACTCGGGACGGGGCTTGGCAACGAGCGAACAGGCGCTCTATGGTCGGCTGGAAGCGTCCGAGCATCGGGCGCTTGAGGCAGCGCAGGTTCGGGCCTCGGAGCTGGGAATTACACTGCGCGGCTCGTCCGAGGCGTTGCCGGCGGAGATTGCGCCGGAGGCAGCGCTTGCGCCATGGCGCGCCTGCCGCAGACCCTGGTCGTTGGTCTACATCACGGCAAACGGAAACGTGCTGCCGTGCTGTATTTCGCCGTTCACCGATGCGCCGTACGTAGGCCTCGTTCTCGGCAACGCTTTTCAGCAGCCGCTCGAAGAGATCTGGAACGGCTCGCGGTACCAGGCCTGGAGGGCAGCGATGCTCGAAGGTGCGCCACCGCCGGCCTGCGCCAGTTGCGGCTCGGCCTGGGCGCTTTAGCCGGTGAACGTCGCTGCCGAACCGCCGTCAGTCTCCTCGGGAGTATCTCCGGGGTGGCGGTCGAGCCTGCGTGCGTGGGTGGCGGAGCAGAGTTGGTGGACGGCCGCCCTGCTCCTCACGACCACGGCGTTCGGCGCCGCGTTTGTGGCCAACGCGATGAGTCGCTGGCACAACTACCGGACCAACGCGTTCGACCTCGCGTTCTTCGATCAGATCATCTGGAACACGTCACGCGGGGATTGGTTTCAGACGACGTTCGTGGGTTACAACTTTGCGGGGCAGCACCTGGAGCCGATCCTGCTGCTTTTCGTGCCCGTTTATTGGCTGGGCGCGGGACCGCCGGTTCTGCTGACGACGCAGGCGATTGTGGCGGCTGCGGCGTCCATCCCGCTGTATTTCGCATCGCGGCGATTTGGGCTGCCGGCCGTGCTGGCGGGTGGGATAACGCTGGCCTATCTCGCGAACCCGTACCTGCACCGCGCGCTGGACTTCGACTTTCACCCAGAAGTGATGGTCGCCTTCCCGGTCTTCACGGCCGCCTGGGCAATGGCTGCAAAACGATACTCGCTGGCGGCCGCTTTGGCCCTTTCAACGCTGCTGTTCAAAGAGGACGCAGCGTTCGTGGCGCTCGCGCTGGCCGGCGTTCTGTGGTTCGAGGGCGCGCGACGGCAAGCGCTGGCGACGGGGACGACAGCCGTGGTTTACGCGGTTGCAGCGGTCATGATCATTATGCCGCTTGTTCGAGGCGGAGCCCCGAGCGACCTGGTTGACCGCTACGGATACCTTGTGGATACGACTCGCCAGACACAGTTTCTGCCCCGGTTGCTGCTACACCCTTGGGTGATCCCGGAACATCTCTTTGCGCCAGCGCAGCTGTGGACAATGACGTTGTTCGCCGGGGCATCCGCTCCTCTGGCCATTTTGCGACCAAAGCTTCTCGTCTTTCTTCTACCCGGGCTGGCGGTTGCGCTTCTCGCTTCGCACGCCTCGCAGCGAGCGCTCGAACTGCACTACAGCGCCGAACTCGTGCCTCTCGTGCTAGTTTTTGGGCTCCTCGGGGTGCGAAAGGCGTTGCGCCTGGCGCCGACGCCGGCAGTGCTCGCGGCAATCGTCCTCCCGACGTTGTTCGGCTTCCTTGCGCTCAGCCCGTTTTCGCCAACCGCGGAGCGACAACGAGGGCCGTCGGCAGAGCATCTGAACGCACTGAGCGAAGGACTGGCGCTTGTTCCCAGCGATCCGGAGGTGGAAGTAGCGGCACAATCCAGCCTATTTCCACGGCTTTCGCAGCGATCGAACGCCTGGGAGTTTCCGCAGGCTGTCGGGCGCGTCGAGTGGGTGGTGGTCGATCGCTACACCCATCGCAGCCAACAGTCCGTGGCGACTGGGTATGACGCCGCGTTGGAAACGGTGCGTTCGACATTCGAGCGGGTCTACGCCCGGGACGGCGTGGAGATCTTTAGGAGAAAACGATGAAGGCCGTCCTGGTAATGCCTGCGAGAGACGAAGCGGAGACGATTCGCAAAGTGATCGGCGAGGTGCGCAAGCATTTTGATGGGATGATCATTGTCGTGGACAACGGGAGCACGGATTCGACCGCCGAATGGGCGCGCGAAGCTGGCGCTCAGACCGTTTGGGAGCCTCGCGCGGGGTACGGCAGGGCGTGCGCAGCAGGCATCGCCGCCGCCCCAGCCGACAGAGACGTATTCGTCTTCATGGATGCGGATGGCAGTGACCGGCCAGAAGACATCCCGTCGTTGCTTGCGGCGATCGAGGGCGGTGCGGAGTTAGCACTTGGCGTGCGCGCGGGGGCCATCGTGGAGAGGGGCTCGATCGCCCCGGCGGCACGATTTGGCAATTTCCTCAGCGGAGTGCTCATCGGTGCGATCTGGGGGCATCGCCCGCGCGACCTTTCGCCGCTCAAAGCGGTGCGGGCGGAGGCCCTTCGCAAACTAAACTTGCAGCAGCAGACGTACGGCTGGACCGTCGAGATGCTGGCGAAGGCTGCTCGTGACGACCTGCAGATTGCGGAAGTCAAGGTTGGTTACCGGCGCCGCGCGGGCGGCGAATCGAAGGTCAGCGGGAACCTAGGAGCATCTGCGAAGGCCGGCTACCGGATCCTGCGGACGATTGCTGCAGTGGCTGTTTCGAACTACCGCAGGCCGTCGGCGCCAGTGCTGGCCGGGGGTGCTGTGGGGCTCGCATTCTTGGCGGCTTTCAGTGCGTGGCTGTGGGTGCAGGCGCCTTCGAGTCCTGGCGTGCTGGCGGCGACGTTGCTAGTCGCGTGGCCGGTGCTGCTCGTCAGCTTGGGGCTGGGCGTCATTGTCTCCGCTGCCAACGGACGGAGGCGCGCCACGCCAACAGCCGGTTAGGGAGGCCGTTCACTTTCTGTTCAGAATCGGGCTTGCATGGCGGACTAGGATGGAGGGCGATGGAAGCAGCGCGAATCCTCGTCGTCGATGACGAACCGATGGTCACGGAAGTGGTCGAGCGCTATCTACTGCGCGAAGGGTTCGCTGTGCGGACGGCGGCGGATGGCGTAGCGGCAATGGACGCGTTCGCAGACATGCGCCCGCACCTGGTGGTGCTAGACCTGATGTTGCCGCAGGTCAACGGCATGGAGCTCTGCCGCCGCATTCGCGAGTCTTCGAAGACGCCGATCATCATGCTTACGGCGCGCGGGGACGAGATGGACCGCATTGCGGGCTTCGAATCGGGCGCAGACGACTATTTGGCTAAGCCGTTCAGCCCGCGCGAACTGGTAGTGCGAGTGAAGGCCGTGTTGAGACGCACCTTCGACGGCGGGCTTCTGCAGCCAGGGGAGCGCGTAGCGGCGGGCGAAATCGTAGCCGACCCGCGAGCTCGTTCGGTTACAGTGCGCGGAACGGCGGCAGAATTGACGACCCGTGAATTCGACCTGTTGATTCATCTGATGACGCATCCCGGCGAGGTGTTTTCGCGCGAGCAGCTACTCGAACGGGTTTGGAAGTACGAATGGTTCGGCGATTCGAGCACGGTGACAGTACACATCCGGCGGCTGCGGACCAAGGTTGAAGCGGAGCCCGAGAACCCAAGGCATATCAAAACAGTCTGGGGATCGGGCTACCGATGGGAGAGTTGACGGCTGTGCGGCGAAACACGCCTCTGATGGTGGCATGGATTGCCGTGGGGCTGGCGACATTGCTGGCGACGGTAGCCACGCAAATGCTCTTTGGCCCACCGGGCGCTGACCTGGCGATTCTGGGCGTTGCGCTGGGCGTTACCGGCGTTGCCGGGGCGGCGGCAGCAATGCTGGCGCCTCGTTGGACAACGCGCTTTCGTTTGCGCTGGCAGTTGACGATCTTCGCGGCGATCGGGCTGTTTGGGCTGGTGTTGAACATTTTCGTGGCGGCCGCGTTGATGTTTCTCAGCGCGCACGATTTCCGCCTGCTCATGATTCTCTGCGCCTTTGCGATCCTCTCGACGGTGGGGCCAGCCCAGCTGATGGCGAGCATTGTCAGCAGACGTTTCGAAAGGTTAGAGGCTGGGACATCGCGCATCGCGGCAGGAGACCTGGGAGCGCGGATGCCAGTGGACGGCGCGGACGAAGTTGCACGCCTGGCAGCGGCTTTCAATGGCATGGCCGGGGCGCTGGAGAAGGCCCATAACGATCGGGACGACCTGGAACGGGCTCGCCGCGACCTGTTCGCAGCCATTTCGCACGATCTGCGTACGCCACTGGCGGCCATGCGCGTGATGGTTGAGGCGATTAGCGACGGGGTGGTCTCGGATGCGGAGACCCAGGCGCGGTACATGACCTCGATCGCGGGTGAGGTCCAACGACTCTCTATGCTCATTGACGATCTGTTCGAATTGACGACGATCGACAGCGGCGAGCTGCGGCTCCGTCTTGAGACGTTGCGCGTTGAGGACGTGGTGGCCGAAACCGTGGACGCCATTCGCGCTCAAGTCGAGCGGGCGGGCATCCGGCTGGCGTATGAGCAGCAGCCCGGCACACCGACCGTCCAGGCTGACGCGCACCGGCTCTCGAGGGTGCTGTACAACCTGCTGCAGAACGCCATCCGGCATACGCCGAGCGACGGCTCGATTGTGCTGCGCAGCGAACCAGCAGCAGGCGCCGTCCAGCTTTCGGTGTGCGATAGCGGGGAAGGGATCGCAAGCGAGGAGATCCCATATGTCTTCGACCGCTTCTACCGCGGTGACCGGGCGAGGGCGCGTGACGGTGCGGGGAGCGGGCTTGGGCTGGCGATCGCGCGCGGAATCGTTGAGGCGCACGGCGGGCGAATTTGGATCGAATCCAGCGCGGGCAACGGGGCGACCGTGTCCTTCAGCTTGCCAGCCGCGAGCTAAGTGGGCGGCCCAGCGACGTCCGTTTCGCCGTAAACGGCGTCCCGCGACTTTCGAAACGCTTCCCAGCCCTGCTCGCGCAGCACTTTGAGGTGGGGATCGGCGTCGGCGGGCGCCTGGCCGGTGGCTTCGGCGATTGCCGGGTCCGAGCGGTAGCCGAGGCCATCGCGGAAGCCGGCGAGTTCGTAGGCGCGGTTCACGAGCAGCTTGTTCATGCTGACGGTCTTGGCGGGGAGGGCGATGAGCTTTTTGGCCATCTCCTCGGCAGCAGCCATCAGGTCATCAGTGGGCACGATTTTGTTGACGAGGCCAAGGCGCATCGCTTCCTGAGCGTTGTAGCGTTCGCCGAGCATCAGAATCTCCTTCGCCTGCTTCATGCCGACGAGGTACGGGGTGATCAAGATGGGCGGGCCGAAACCGTGGCGGATCTGGATCTCGCCGAAGACGGCGTCCTCCGCCGCGATTGTCAGGTCGCAGATGCCTGCGAGTTCGCAACCCTGGCCCACGGCGTAGCCACGGACGGCGGCGATGACCGGCTTTGGCATCTGCCAGATGGTCATGATGATCTGCATGGTGGAGGGTGTGGGGAAGTCGTCTTCCGAAGGCGTGGACTGAATATCGCCGCCGGCGCAAAAGGCGCGGCCCGCCCCGGTGAGGATGACGGCCTTCACCGTTTCGTCAGCTGCCGCCTGTTCAACCGCCCAGTGCAAACGGCGATTGATCGACCAGTTGATGGCGTTAAGGACGACCGGGCGGTTGAGCGTGATGACGGCGTAGCCTTCGCGCTTTTCGAAGAGCACGTCATCAGGCGACGGCGGTGGGATCTCGGGCTGCGTTCCGGGCATCGGCTTCTCCTTGGGTGGTATGTGTCCGAAGCCTAGCGGTGAGACCGTGAGCAGCGCCAGCAGGTTGGGGGCTCGTAGCCGCCAAGCTGCCTCCACAAATTCTGACAGCGGCGACCCGGAATCCGAGCGTTTCGCTACTGCCGACATTGGTCGCGCGCGGCTGCTCTCGCCAGTTTGGAGGCAGTTCCCTGGTCTGCGTTCGGCAACGGAGGTGAGGTTGGCGATAAACACCGATCCCGCCTTCTGTAAAAGGCTTGAGGCGATCATCGCTCAGGCTGGCTGCGCCGGTGGTTTGGCACTTGGATGCCGCCCTTGAACAACGCTGCGTTGCATCCCACCCGACGCGCGCGAAACCAGCAATAGTCCAAGTGGTGGCTTGTGGCTTCAGTCGATTGGACCCGCGACCGAACTCGCGCTTGCGACCGGAGGGCCAAGCAGCCAGCGGCGGACTGGAAGGCCCTGCACCAGCGCCACCCCGGCAACGACGCAGGCAAGCCCGCCAACGAGGTTCCAGCCAATTGGTTCGCCGAGAACGAGCCAGCCGAGAAAGACGCCGAGTGGCGGCATCAAGTACGTGACCACGGCGGCGCGGATGGGCCCAACCTCACCAATCAGCCACATATAGCCGATGACGCCAATGCCTGAACCAACGCAACCGAGAGCGACCAGGCTTACCCACTCGCCAACGCCCATCTGAGCACTAGCGAAGGCGCCCGCGAAGAGGGCAACGGGCCAGAGGAAGAGCGTCGCAAAGCCGAGCTGTGCGAAGGCGAGGACAACGGCCGGGACGTGAGAGAGGAAGCGTCGAATGGAGACCGCCGAAATCCCGTAGCACATGGTGGCGCCGATCATGATGAGAACGGCCGTGGAGCCCGTACTGCCGGCGCTCAGCATATCTTCGCCCATCAGCAGGAGGACGCCGGCGAAGCCGACCGCGAGACCGAGTACGCGGATGCCAGTCAGGCGGTCGGCTTTGAGGAGGATCGTTCCGAAGATCGCGCTCCAGAGCGGCTGACTGGAGTTGGCCACGCTGGACGCGCCAGAGGGAGCGTGCTGTGCGGCGAAGCCGAAGAGGGTCCACGGCAGGGCGAAGTTGAGAAACCCGAGGCCCGCCAACAGCGCCCAGGATCTTCGGTCACGCGGGAAGCGGGCTCGGGCTCTCCAGGCGAATGGGGCGATGGTGAGCACGCCGAGTCCTGTCCGTCCGGCGCTGGCGCCAATCGGGTCGATGCCAGCATCGATGAGCACCTTGATGAAAAGGAACGAGCATCCCCAGACGACAGCGAGGGCGAACAGGACGAGCAGTTGGCGGGTGGTCACAGGGTGAAGAACGTACCTCGCCTTCGACGGTAACGCGCGCGGCGAGCCGGAACCCGAGCCAATGAGGCCGTTAGTCTGCCGTGTATTGGAGCAAACGAGTGGCCTCGAAGAGCGCCCACCAGGCGTCCTTGGAGATGGGCGGTCCGGTGAAACCGGGACATTCCACGTGACGCAGCAGGAGCGGGACCATGGCGTCTTCCCGCCCCTCGATCAGAGCGACAACAGCGTGTTCGAATCCCGCAGTGTCGGCGTAGACGGGCTTCCATGTCTGGGTGTTGATGAAAACGAGGAAATGGGGGTAAAGCTGGCAGGCGTCTGGACGCCCGTGGTACTGGCCGCAGCGGAGGTTTTCGCCGAGAAGCGCGCAGCGGTTCTCTTCGCGCTTAAGGAGGAATGGCTGAGCCATTGGCAGCGCGAGCGGCAGGCCGTCGTAGTATTCCAAGAAGCGTGATGGTTCGAGGGCGCTCGACTTGGCCATGCGGGCGACCTCTCGTTCGCCGAGGTTTACGGTGTAGGCGCGGCAACAGTAGGCGTCGCAGAGGTCGGCCTGGCAGATGAAAGAGGCACAACCGGGCAAGACCAATTCGTACGCGCCGTAGCGCTGAGAGACGCGATCCCAGACAGCCTGCAGCTGCTCAGCGGGTACGGGTTTCAGAAGCACCGTTCCATGCTACCGCGCCGCCTCCGAAACGCTCGCAAGCCGGTCAATTCAGGGGCGATTGCCCGAGTCGCTGGCCGGCATTATCCTTAGCCGCCCCGCGTGGCGGCAGGGGCCCTTTTTTTATGAGCAACGAACCAGACCTCGAATCGATGTCCCCCGACGAGCGCGCTCGTCTCCGAAAGCAGATGAGCGACCAGGCGGTCAAACTGGCGGTCAACAGCCGCTGGAGCGAAGCCGCGGGCGTGAACCGCGAATACCTCAGCACGTTCGGTGACGAACCTGAAGCGTTGAACCGGCTGGGCAAGGCGCTTTCCGAAACCGGTCAGATCACTGAGGCGCGGGCGAGCTACGGCCGCGCCATTGAGCTCGACCCTACGAACAACATCGCGCTCCGCAATCTCGATCGGCTGGCCTCGATGACCGACAAGTCAGCGGCGGGCTCGGCGCCCAGTCAGTTGGATACTCGACTCTTCGTAGAGGAGACGGGCGCCTCCACAGTCGCGAAGCTCCAAGCCGCCGACGCGGATCGCGTAGCAACGCTCGACGCCGGCGATGTGGTTGAACTGCAGGCCAAGGGCAACGCGGTGAACGTGCTCTCGGTCAGCGGTGAATACGTCGGCATGCTGGAGCCGAAGGTCGGCCTGCGACTTTCGAAGATGATGGCGGCCGGCAATCTGTACACGGCGGCGATGGTGACGGTCACCGCCGGGGCCTTAAAAGTGATGATCCGCGAGACCTTCAAGCACCCATCGATGATCGCCAAGGTGAGCTTCCCGCAAGCGAGAGCGACTGAAGTGCGGGCGTACACTCGCAAGAATCTGCTGCGGCGCGAAGGCGACGACGTGGAGTTCGGCGACGACGATGTTGAAGACGAACCAGAAGACAATTGGACGGAAACCAGCGACGAAGACGCCACCACGCCGGAGGTGGACGCTGACAATGACGAGGACGGCTTCGACTAAGCTGCCGCTCGCCTGACCGCACCTTCGAACGATGATCCGGTCCGCTCCCGAGGCTCATCGCGTCCGTTGCCGGCGCCCAGCGGAGCAGAGGTGGCCTTTGACGCAGCCCGCGATCGTCGCGCAGGACCTCGTGAAGGTTTATGACACGCTCACGGCGGTGGACGGCGTATCGTTCTCCGTTGCGGACGGCGAGTGCTTCGGCGTACTGGGGCCGAACGGGGCCGGCAAGAGCACCACGATCAAGATGGTCTCCTGCTTTTCGCCGATTACTTCGGGCTCGCTGCAAGTGGCTGGCTTCGATGTGCGCCGCAATCCGCGTGCGGTGAAGCGCGTGCTCGGGCTGGTGCCGCAGGGAGACAACCTGGACACAGACTTACCGGTGCGCAAGAACCTGGAAGTGTACGCGCGCTACTTCAACCTTTCGCCGATGGAGGCGAAGCCGCGCATCGATGAAGCTCTCGACCTGTTTCAGCTCCAGGAGAAGGCGGATTCGAAAGTTGATGACCTTTCGGGCGGCATGAAACGGCGGCTGATCATCGCGAGGGCGTTGGTGAACAACCCGAGTATCCTGGTGCTCGATGAGCCGACCACCGGCCTCGATCCCCAGGCGCGACACCTTGTTTGGCAGAAGCTGCGCCTATTGAAGGCACGCGGCGTGACCATGCTGCTGAGCACACACTACATGGACGAAGCGGCGCACCTCTGCGACCGGCTGGTAATCATGCATCGCGGCAAAATCCTCACGCACGGCAACCCTCACGACCTGATTCGCGAGCATGCCGGGGAGAACGTGCTGGAACTGCGTATGGACAAGGCGGGACGCTCGCCCGCTATCGCAGCTGTCCGCGGTATCCCGGATGTGGCGATCGAAGAGGTAGAGGACCTTGTGTACGTGTTCGGTGGCGGCGAGACGGCGGTGCGCATCGCCGCCGAGATAGGCGACCCACACCGGGCCTTTCTGCGGCCGGGCAACCTGGAGGATGTGTTCTTGCGTCTGACCGGCAGGGGGCTTCTCGATTGACCGCATTCGCGCGCAAGCCCGATCTCTCGATCGGTGCGTACCGCGTCTGGCAGCGGAATCGCGATGTGCTGCTTCAGCTCTGGAAGTCGGAGTTCGCGGCCCAGTTGGTCGAGCCGATTTTCGTGATCTTCGCGCTCGGGCTGGGTCTGGGCCAGTTCGTAGTGCTGGACAACGGCGAGGACTACGTGCAGTTCCTTGCACCGGGCATCCTCGCCATGTTCCCGATGTTCGCCTGCGTTTTTGAATGCGCCTGGGGAAGCTACGTACGGCTAGAAATGCAAGGCTCGTATCGCGCGGTGTTAGCCACGCCAGTGAGCATCGACGACATCATCACCGGCGAGATCCTCTGGGGGACGACGCGGGCGGTGCTGAACGCCTCGTACATCCTGCTGGTGATGACCGTGCTGACGCCATGGCTGCACATGGTCCAATCGCCGCTCGCCTTGCTGGTCATCCCGGCGGCGGTGATTCCTGGCCTCCTGTTCGCGGCGATCTCCATCTGCTTCGCCTCGATCGCGCGGGCGATGAGCCAGTTCAGCTACTTCTTCAACCTCGTCATCAACCCGATGTTCTGGTTTGGCGGCGCATTCTTTCCAATCGACCAGTTGCCCCGCTGGGCCCAAATCCTCGGTTGGTTCGTACCGCTTGCGCACGTGACGAGCCTCTATCGCGGCCTGCTCTCGGGGCACCTTCACGCCTCGATGCTCGTTGACCTGGGCTGGCTCCTGGTGGCGACGGTGTTCTTCTACATGCTGGCGCTGAAGGGGATGCAGCGGCGGCTGGTGGAGTAAGCGCGGCCGGTCCAGCGGCCCACCCGCGCTGATGACACGCGACGAAGTTTCAGGGCGCAGGCGGGCGAAGACGCAGGCGCGCTGATTGCGCTGCTGATCCTTGGCCTCGTAGTGGTGACAGTGGCCGCGGTTGCCGGGCTGGCATGAGCCTCAGGGGGCGGCGTGGTACAATTCTGCCGTGCAAACGCATCTCCTGATGGTGATAGCTTCCCCGCGGCAATCCCGCGGGGCTCTGATTGCGGCCTCAACCGTTAGCCACTAACCGCTAACCTCGTTTGTGCGCGACTCCGGTCCGCCGCCAAACGCCGCCCTTCGTAAAAAAGAATCAGGAAGAGTCCATGCCGACAGACCGCGTCCAACTCTACGACACCACCCTTCGAGATGGTTCACAGATGGAGGGCATCTCGCTCTCGGTCGAAGACAAGATCCGCATCACCCGGAAGCTCGATGAACTAGGTCTTGAGTGGATCGAAGGCGGGTTTCCCGGTTCCAATCCGAAGGACGCCGAATATTTTCGCAGGCTGCGCGGGATCGAGCTAAAGAACGCGAAGGTGAGCGCGTTCGGTGGCACCCGCAAACCAAATTCAACCTGCCAGACAGACGCCAATATCCAATCGATTGTTGGCGCCGAAACGCCGGGCATTACGCTCGTCGGCAAGACTTCGATGTACCAGGTTCGCGAGATCCTTGAGACCTCCGCGGAAGAGAACCTGGCGATGATCGCGGATACCGTTTCGTACTTCAAAGGGATGGGTAAGACCGTTTTCTTCGATTGCGAACACTTCTTCGATGGTTTCGGCGACGACCCGGACTACACTTTGCAATGCCTGGCGACGGCCGCCCGCGCGGGGGCCGATGCGCTCGTGCTGTGTGACACGAACGGCGGGATGACAACGCGGGCGATGCTGAGGGCGATCGAAGCGGCCCAACAGCGCGTGCGAGATACACGACTCGGAATCCACACGCACAACGACGCCGGTCTGGCGGTGGCGAATTCGTTGGCGGCGGTGGAAGCGGGCGTGTGGCAGGTGCAGGGCTGTGTGAACGGCTATGGCGAACGCTGCGGCAACGCCGACATCCTCACCATCCTCGCCAATCTGAAGCTGAAAATGGGCCTCAACGTGGTGGAAGACGAACAGTTGGCGCGCCTTGCTGAAGTTTCGACCTATGTGTCGGAACTCGCGAACCTTGTCCCGAACGCGGGCGCGCCATACGTGGGCTCCTCGGCCTTTGCCCACAAGGCCGGGTACCACGTGGCCGGGATGATGAAGGACGAGCGGGCGTATCAGCACATCGACCCTGGCCTCGTGGGCAACACGTCGCGCGTGCTGGTGTCCGAACTCTCGGGCCAGCGGAACCTGCTTATGAAGCTCGACGAACTGGGCATCGACTACCCTCTCACTCAGTCCGAGATCAAGCGGTTGCTTGAGACGGTGAAGGAGAAGGAATCGCAGGGCTACCAGTACGAAGGCGCTGAAGCGTCGTTCGAACTGCTCGTGCGGCGGACTTTGCCCGGGTACGTTTCGCCATTCGAGCTGGAAGACTTCGTCATTGTCGAGCGCCGGGCGAGGCGTCACGAGCGGGATGGCCTGAACGAAATGCTGGCCGAAGCGATGGTGAAAGTGCGCGTCGACGGGGTGTTGCAACACACCGCTGCGGAGGGCAACGGGCCGGTGAACGCCCTGGACGCGGCGGCGCGCAAGGCGCTTGTGGAGTTTTATCCGCATCTCGCCGATGTGAAGTTGGTGGACTACAAAGTGCGCATCCTGGACAGCCAGGCGGCCACAGGGGCAAAGACGCGGGTACTGATCGAGAGCACAGATGGCGTGCGCTACTGGACAACGGTCGGTTCGAGCACGGACATCATAGAAGCGAGTTGGTTGGCGCTGGCCGATGCTTTGGAGTTCGCGCTCGCCATTCCAGCGCCGGCTTAACGGTTCAAGCGAAAGGGCCGACTCTCGTCGGCCCCTTCCACCGGGGTTCCCATCCCAGACTCTCGGATTATCAGCGATCCGGTGCTATCTGTGCACTTTCAGCCCCGGCATTTCGGGGCGAGGGTCGGCTGGCCACCGACCTGCAGCGCGTTCACCAACACTCCCCTATCCCTCCGCCGTTCAACCGCCGATGTAGCTAGATAGGCGCGTCCGTTTCTGTTGTCCGCGAGCGAGCCGGCCAGCAGGGATGGCGTGGCAATCTGGAGGGCCCCATGCGTTTACCGGTGACTGGTTTTCCGAAGTTCAGCGACCTAAAAATCGCAACCAAGCTTGGAGTGCTGGTGCTCGTACTGTGCCTGCCAATCCTCGCGCTGGTCGCGGTGCAATACCAATCGCGTCAGAGTGACATTTCACGGGCAGACAACGAGACTGATGGGATCAACTACATCTCCTCCGTCATCTCCCTGATGACTGAAGTGCAGAACCACCGGGCACTTGCCCAACGGGTGTTGAATGGCGACACGGCCTCGCAAGCGTCGTTCGATCAGTCCACGACCGAAGTAGACAACGC
This sequence comes from Tepidiformales bacterium, assembly GCA_038323265.1. Lineage (GTDB taxonomy): Bacteria > Chloroflexota > Dehalococcoidia > Tepidiformales > Tepidiformaceae > PNKC01. The sequence goes on along the minus strand of JBBQGT010000007.1, from coordinate 27,063 downwards.
ACTCGAAGCACTCCGCAAGGAAGAAGCAGCCTCCGGCAACGCATTCAAGACCAGTGGCCTCTTTGCTGCCGTGAACGACCAGTGGAAGGCACTGAAGACGACCCCCGCCGACGCAGACCCGGCAGCCAATGCTGCTGCCCACACGCGATTGGTGAGCACGGGCGTGATGCCTCTGCTTCAGAATGTGGTGCTCAAATCTGACCTATTGACTGACCCCAACGTGGATAGCCGAAGCGTTATCACCGCCCTGACGGAATCGCTGCCGCGGATGACGGAGGCGCTGGGCCAGGCGCGCAGCGGCGCGATCACTGTGTTCTTCAAGCGCCGTGGGGTGGCGGCCACCGAAGAGCAGCAACGCTTCATCGCGGGCCAGCTAGAGGTGGCGAAGGTTGAAGGCGACGCAATGTCGCACAGCCTGGAGACGGCGATGGCAGCGAACCCGAAGCTCGAGGCCGCGCTTCGGCCAATCTTGCAGCGCAGCACCGCCGCCCGAGAAAGCTTTGCAGGCGGGTTGGATGACTATGTGCTTGGCGGGCAGCCGATTACCACTACGATGGACTTCCTCATTGGGACGCGTGCCGCGGACCAATCGGCGGCGCTCCTGAAGGAAACCCAAACCAATCTCCAGGCGAGCTTCCAGAATCGCGCCGACAGCGCCCGCAACGACCTTTACCAGACGCAGGGGATCGCGTTCTTCGGCGTGGCAATCGCGTTGATCCTGGCGATCGTCGTCTCTCGCTCAATCACGAAGCCCATTCGCCACCTTGCGGAAGTAGCGGACCGCATGAGCCTTGGCGAACTGGACGTGAACATCGACGTCGAAGGCAACAACGAAGTGGGGCAGTTGGCAGAGTCTCTGCGCCGGATGCAAACCAGCCTGCGTTCAGCCATCGAACGGTTGCGCCAGCGCCGCCAATCCGCGGCCTGAACCGACCTCGCCCATTCTGGAGTAAGTCAAAATGCCTGACCAAGTCGCCCCAGCCTTCACTGACTCTCTCGCCCGGCGGCTAGTCAACGCGATTGCCCTGGCGCCGGGCGTCCGTTCGGCGACAGTCTGCGGACGGGAGGGGGAAGTGGCAGCCGGCAGCGGCGAGGCGGATGCCCACAAGGAAGCTGCCCTCACACGCTTCCTGGCTCACCGGGCGGAGGCCATGACCGAAGACGGCGATCTTAGGGGCATGGGACGGACGGTGGCCACCAGCCACCTTGAACAGATCACGCTTTCGGGCCCAACGGGAGATTCGCTCCTGATGGCTTTGCCCGGATGCTTCGCCATGGTGTCGCTGCAGCGCGGCGCCTCCGCAACCACCGTCGCCTCGTCGCTCCGGGCCATCGCCCAGAGATACCAATAAGCGCGCTTTGCGCCACCGCAAACGGAGAATGACTCGCCATGATCCTTCCGAAGGAACGCAGCGTTTACGCCAACCTCAATACATCCTTCACCTCGTTCAGCGAACTGCTTACGGACCAACAGGAGCGACGGCTCTCGGGCTTCGTCCGGCTGACATTTCCGGGATACCAGGGAGCGCTCTTCCTGGTGGACGGCCAGGTGATCAATGCACTCGAAGAGTTCGGCGATGAACGCACGGTGGGCGGCGTTGCGGCGGCGGCAATCGCCGAAAAGGCGAACGGTAAGCGTGGCACACTCGACGTAGAGACGGCGGCGGGCGAGATTGTCGAACTCGTGGCGCGGGTGCTCGATGCTCGGCCGTTGTACAAGGACCTGACCAGCGCTTTCACCAGCCTGGAGCGTCTATTCACCAAGCTCCAGCAGGATGCATTGACGGGCTACGTGGAGATCATCCTGCCGGGCGATGGCGGCACGGCGATGGTGCTTCTCCAGAACGGAGATGCAGTTGAGAGCGTGTTCAGTTCGGCGACAGAGTCGCTCACGGGCTTCGATGCACGTGCGGCGGTAGTGCAATTCGTTGCCGCGCTGGGCGGGACGTTCAACGTCTACCGTGTGCCGGGCGAGAACGAGCCGGGCTTGCCGGCGCCCCTGGCGCCAATCAGCGACTCCTCGCCGCTACTCGGCTTTTGGGCCGAAGTGTGTTCGGGGATTGAAATGGTTGCGGAAAGGCTAGGCGGCCCGGGCAAGTTTCCTCTCGCCCTGCGCGAAGTGCTTGTCTCCCGAGCGGACACGTATCCGTTCCTCGATCCGTTCGCCGCGGAGTTCGAATACAAGGACCAGACGATCGTCTTCGAAGGTCCGTTGCCAGCAGAATTCAGCAAGGCTCTGGGTGCCTGCCTCGGCGACACAATAGCCAAGCTCGCTTTCCAACTGAAGCGGGCCGACTTCGAAGACCAGGTCCGCATCCAACTCGCAGGCACATCCCAAAAACATGCCGCCGTGATCGAACGGTGGAGCCTGGCCGAAGACGTTCGCGAATTCGTCGCCTGATGAGGAGCAGCCGTGGAAAGAGAACTTCAAGAGCTCTGCGCAATCCCTCACGTCGGCGGCGCCTTTGTCTGTGACAACCGCGGAGAGGTCATTGTCTCATCCGACCCGGCGGTGTTGGCCACCGTCGCGATGAACGTGATCGGCCGTGAAGTGGGCCGCTCTCTCCTCGCCCTGGAGACCAGCGGCCGCGAGGGCCTTCGACTCGATTTCGTGTTCGATTCATGGAGGCTCCTGGCACACGACATGGGTGAAGCAGTCGTGTTCATCGTCTGTGAACCGGGGGCGGATGTGGCGATGGTACGGATGACGGCGGAAGTGACGATGAATACGTGGACGAAGGATTCGCGAGCGCGAAAGCGGCTCGCGAGCCGGCGAGTCGAGCGTAAGCAACTCGTCACGCCGGCAACACCCGACCAGAACGCTTACGGAGCCTGGAATCTCGTCCAGTCCGACTAACCCCACAGCCGCGTGACGCGGCAGTCCACGCAGGAGGAGAACGATGCCCGAAGGAATTTCCGGAAACCTTGCCCAACTGCCGCTTCGAAATCTGCTGAAGATGTTGGCGGCTGGTGAACAGACCGGCCGGCTGGAGCTGAACTCGGGCGTTGAAGTAGCGGAGCTCTTTCTTCGGGCTGGCGTTGTGGTACATGCGACGGCCGATGCGGCGAGCGGGGACACAGCCGTCTCGACGGCATTGGGCTGGGCGAACGGTGGCTTTCGCTTCGAGCCGGGCATCCTGCCGCCAGAAATCACGATCACGTCTCCGCTTGAGCAGCTGCTGGCCGAGGGCTCACGACAACTGTCGGAACGTGAGATGCTGCGGCGGGTGATTCCATCGCCCGATGTGGTGCCAAGGCTGGCGCAGAGGCTCCCCGGGGAATCGATCTCGATCTCCGCGGCGGAGTGGGAAGTGCTCGCGCAGATTGGCGGCGATGCGACCGTGGGACAGTTGGCTCGCCAAATGGGCCGCAGTGACCTTGAGGCGGTGCGAGCGTTCTACAGCCTGAAGATGTCCGGGTTGATCGAGCTTTCCGTTGAAGTGGCCGCGCCGGTGGCGATCGTTCTCGCCGGCCAGCCGTTCTTCCGGGCACTGCAGACTGCCGTAGCGGGGGCCATGGGGCCGCTCGCGGAGATCATCATTGACGACACCCTGGAAGACGTTGGCTTCACTCGCGCCACACTTCCGCGAAGTGAGATGTCCGCCGTTGCTGAACGAATCAGCGGCGAAATTAGAAACCCGGAGAAACGCAGCAGATTCCAGCAGACGATGCTGGCGGTGCTTCGGGCCCCGGCAGCCTGACGCACCAGGGCGATCGGGAAAGGGACCTTCCGATGCCAATTGAATCAGCCGGCGCTCCGAGCACGTACTACGGGTATGGCGCATACTGAGGCCAGTGGGAGGTACGTAGCATGAGCACGATGACGGAAGACCGGGACGAAGGGCTCGCTGCTGAGATCCCGCTCCACGATGCAGACCTCGTAACAATGCCGCACTGCACGCGTTGCAGTTTGCCCTACATTCCAACAAAATCGACCAGCGCGCTGCGCCTCACCTATTGCAGCTTCCTCTGCGAACTTGGCGACCTCGGGTTCAGCATGACCGGGCTGGAGCAGATGCAACGCAAGCAGAAGCCAGTGGTCGAGGCGATAGCCGACTAGCTGATTCCACCTCGGCGACTAAACGGAAGCCACGGTTTGCACCGTGGCTTTTTTGTGTCGGGCGCCGCTCCAGATTCAGGCGGGGACTGCCGCCCCGAGATGTTCTAGGAAGGCAGCATTGTACTCGTTGGGGTATTCGATCAACCCGACGTGGGCGCCCTGGAGGATCTTGAGCGTTGAGCCCGGGATGAGCCCCGCCAGCTGCTCTGAGTTGCGGACCGGCACCAGGACGTCATCAGTTGAGCCGACAACGAGCGTGGGGGCTTTTATTGCTGCGAGCCGGTCACTGGCGTCGAAGTCGAGGCAGGCTTCGGCCTGGCGAATGAAGGCGTGGTCTTGCTGGGCATACGGGTTGCTTGCGCCGTTGGAGATGGCCGCTTCGAATCGCGCATCGTCATCCAACAGCGCCGGGCTGTAGAGGTAGGGGGCGGTAAAGCGGTACCACTGTTCGCGGCTGAGGTTGGAACGCTTGGCATTGATCCAGCTGTTGAGCACTGCACGGCCATAACCGTCAATGTCGGGCGCGGTGGTCACCAGGGCCAGCCTATCAACCTTCGCCGGGTATTTGATGGCGAACTCCTGAGCAATGTACCCGCCCATGCTCCAGCCGAGGATATGGGCCCGTGGGATCGCCAGGTAGTCCATCAGTGCGGAGAGGTCTTCGGCCATCCCGGCGATGCTCTGCGGCTTGTCTGGAGCGCTGGTCCGGCCGGCGCCGCGGTTGTCGAACGTGATGACGCGGAAGTATTTGGCGAGTGTTGGCACCTGTAAGGCCCAGGCTTGGATGTCGCCGCTGAGGCCCATCACCAGGATCAGCGGTTCGCCAGCGCCGGCCTCCTCGTAGTAAGTGATGATGTCGCGAATCGGCGTGGTGGGCATGGCAATCCTTTGGGCACAACTGGTTGCGGAAACGGAGCTACGCGCCCGGCACCGGAAGAATAACGGCTGGCGCGAATACGGTCAGCCGCTGGACCATCGTTGCCGGAGAGGGCCGGCGTCTCCGTAGGTTGTGTGCAGGGCCTCACTCAGCGAGAGGGCGAAGAGGATATAGCGCTCGGCAGGGGCGTAGCTGGAAGCCGCAACCGCTCGCTCACGCCCGGCCGAGTCGCGCACGAGCCTTGCCTCGCCGGAGAGGGCGAACTCGCCCTGGCCGCCGTTGTTATCTTCGACGCCCGCGTGGAGCGTGAAGCGAGGGTCGCGCTCGAGGTCTTTGCCCTTGGGCGAGGTTGGCTCCATGAAGATGTAGAGCGCATCCGCGGAAACGATCGGCGTGACAGGGTGGACGCGTGGTGAACCATCCTTGCGAATGGTGCCAAGGTAGGCCACGCGGCCGTGAAGCCGCCGGCGGCCCGCACCGCCGATCTCGGGCGCGGAACGCTCGAACGTTGCCCAATCAACCGTCGGCACGACTTACTCGAAGGTCCAGCGGTCTGTGTCGCGCGGCCAGCCGAGCAGTTCCGCGGGCTGGAAGAAGAGGCCGATTTCGCGGACTCCTGATTCTGGGCTGTCGCTGGCGTGGACGAGGTTGCGGCCGCGCTCCAGGCCGTAGTCGGCGCGGATGCTGCCTGGGGCGGCCGCGGAGGGGTCCGTGCTTCCGACGCTGCCGCGGACGGCGGTCACGGCATTCGTGCCTTCGAAGACGGCGGCAACCACTGGCGAACTGGTTATGTACTCCACCAGGCCTTCGAAGAACGGCTTGCCTTTGTGTTCTGCGTAGTGCTGTTCGGCAAGGGAGCGGTCGATCTGGATGAGCTTCAGGCCGACGATCTTCAGGCCGCGTTGTTCGAAGCGTTTCAGCACGTCGCCAGCGAGTCCGCGCTGCATGGCATCGGGTTTCACGAGAATCAGGGTTCGTTCCACGGGTATTCCTCCGTTTGGTTTCTGATTTAGCCGCTTTAGCCGGCGCGCGCGGAGAGCGGACGCCGGGGGACGGTAATGTTCGGTTCGCGCAGGTAGAGCGCGTCCACCGGGACGGACTCGTCGCGAGACTCGAACTGCGGGATGAGCGCCAGCAGGGCGGCACGCACTCGCTGCTCGGGTGACACCTCGTTGCCTCCGAACGCTGCGGCACCTTGGCCGAACAGGCTGGGGCCAGCGAGCTCCGCGGAAGGGACAGCGCGCAGCGTGCTTATCGCCGCGCCGCCTTCGAATTCCTGGGTGGCAAATTCGGTGCGTCCGGCGGGGTGGATGACGGTTAGCGAGGGAGCATTCGCGGCCAGGGCGACTGCTTCCATTGTGGAGAGGCCGCGGATGGGAATGCCGCCCGAGATCGCGAGCCCCTTGGCGGTAGCGACGCCGACCCGCAGTCCGGCGTAGTTCCCCGGACCTCGAACCACGGCGATCGCGGAAAGGGAGGCCCGGCGTTCGCCGAGCAGTGCGTCGATCGCCGGAAGCAGGAGTTTTGAATGATCGTGACCGCCGCCGATGACGGATGAAGCGATGACCTCGCCGTCCACAGCAAGTGCGAGGGCGATCTCCGCAGACGCAGTATCGATGCCGAGTATGGTGCTCACGCCGCTCCGAGCGACTCCACGATCTCACTGCCGCGGTCTCCGCGAGGGAGGAAACGGAGGCGGCGCTGACGGTCCACATCGCCGTAGCGCAGTTCGATCACGAGGCCATCGCCAGGCAAGAGATCGGCGCCGCGCTCAGGCCATTCGATGACAAGCACTCCGCGCTCCGCGTAGTCCCAGAGCCCGAGTTCATCAAGGTCTTCGACATCTTCTATGCGGTAGAGGTCCACGTGGAAAAGCGTTTCGCGGCCGTCGTATTCGTTCATCAACACGAAGGAGGGGCTGTTGACCGCGGAATTGCAGGCCAGGCCGCGGCCGATGCCCTGGGTGAAGCAGGTTTTGCCCGTGCCAAGGTCTCCGCTGAGCAGAACGATGTCGCCTTTGCGGAGGATGCGCCCGAGGCGTTCGCCGATGTCGCGCGTCTCCTCTTCACCGGCGGTCGCGAGTTCAAGGTCGTGTTGATCGGCCATTGCTGGGAGTATAGGCAGACGAGCCGCTATGCCATATTCGCGTGGTAGGCTGGGCGCCGTATGCGGGTCGCTCTCCTCTCGGATGTCCATTCGAACCTTGCTGCGCTCGACGCCGTACTGGCCCACGCGAAGAGAGAGCGGTCCGAGGCCGTGTGGCACATGGGCGACCTGGTGGGCTACGGACCGGACCCGAATGAAGTAATCGCGCGGATGATCGCGCAAAGCGCTGCATGCGTGCTCGGGAACCACGACGCTGCAGTCGCCGGAATCATTGACGTGAAGGCCTTCAACGACTTGGCGGCGGAGGCGGCACGTTGGACAATCCGGGCCATTTCGGAAGAAAGCCGGGCGTACCTCGCGGCATTGCCGCAGATGGAAGAGGACGGCGAATACACGCGCGTCCACGGCAGTGCGAACGACCCGATCTGGGAGTACCTGAGCACGTACGATGCGGCGCGACGGCACTTCGAAACGGTGCAGACGCGCTACAGCGTGGTGGGGCATACCCATCTGCCACTGGTCGTGCGCGAAATCGATGATGGCGAGGTGGAGGCGTCCGCGCCGGGCGACGGGGAGTGCGTGGAGCTTGGCGAAGGGCGCCTTTGCCTGAATCCGGGTGGCGTCGGCCAACCTCGAGACGGCGATGCGCGAAGTTCGTACGCGCTGCTCGATACAGGGGCGGGCAATGTGACGTTCTATCGTGTGGAGTACGACATCGCCCGCACACAGGCACGGATGCGCGAACGGGACCTGCCGCGCATGCTCATCGAACGCCTCGCCGTGGGCCGCTAGGAGGACGAAGTGACCGAAGAACTGGTGGTGGGACTGACGTTCCGCATTGACGACGCGTTGATCGCGGAGATCGAAGCAGTCGACCCGCGCATCCGCACGCTGCGGCTCTTCGAAATCAGCGGACGGCAAGAGCCGGACGCCGAGACGAAGGCTCGCCTGCTGGAACAGATCGCATTCGCCGAGGTGCTGATGGGGACCACCGGCACGGCGCGCGAATACTTCGAAGCAGCGAGCAACTTGCGATGGTTCCAATCGATCAACGCCGGGCTGGAGCGACTGGAGCGCGAGGGCATCCTGAGCATGGGCTTTGCGGTGACCAGCGGCGCGGGCATCGCCTCCGTAGCCATCGCGGAGTGGATCCTCGGTACGATGGTGATGCTCACCAAGAATCTGCACGTTTACGTCCGGCAGCAAGGCGAATCCAAATGGGAATCCCGGCGCTCCGGAGAACTGGACGGGAAAACAGTTGGCATCGTCGGGCTGGGGGCGATTGGCCGCGAAACGGCGAAGCGTTGCCGGGCGTTCGGGATGCGCGTCATCGCCTCGCGGCGCACCGTTTCCGCTGGCTCCACCGACCCCGATTGCGATCTGCTGCTGCCCTACTCCGACCTCGATCGGTTGCTTGAGGAGTCGGACTACGTGGTGCTTTCGCTGCCGCTGACAGCCGAGACGCGAGGGCTGATTGGCGCGGCGGAGTTGGCGCGCATGAAATCAACGGCGTTTCTGTTGAACGTGGCGCGAGGCGATGTCATCGACCAGGAAGCGCTTGTCGAAGCGCTGAAGTCGGGATCGATTGCTGGCGCGGGACTGGATGTTACAAGCCCCGAGCCACTGCCCGCGGATTCCGACTTGTGGGCCATCCCCAACCTGGTTTTGACTCCTCACATGTCCGGAAACGTGGAGGGATACGGGCACAAGGCGGCGGGCGTCTTCGTGGCTAACCTGAAACGTTACTTGGCTGGCGAGCCGTTGGAGCACCTGGCGAATCCAACACTTGGCTATTGATGAAAAGTGCTCGAAGTGTCCCGTGTCTTTCCGTAACGAAGGCCGCGCTCGATTGACCTAACCGGCCCCTCTCCGTACCTTGATTTCATTAACGCATACCCTACTGATGTGAGCGGCGACTTCAGGGGCGACCCCCAGGAGTGACCACCAAGGCATGATCAAGTCCACCACGGAAAACGGTAAAGTCCCTGTCTCTGCCGGTCTCGGCAATCGCATTCGCACGGCCCGGCGTGACGCTGGCATGAGCCAGGGTCAACTGGCCACGGCACTGAACACCACCCAGAGCGCCATCAGCCTATACGAGGCCGGCCAGCGTTCGGTGGGCATCGACATGCTGCTGAGCGTGGCGCGCATCCTCAACCGACCGCTGCACTACTTCCTCGGCGAAGACGGCGACATGCTGTTCGTGAAGGACAGCGAGATCGCCGACTTGATCGCCGAGCTCGAGCGCCATCCGGAAGACCTGCCTGAACTGCTCGAGTACTGGAACTTTCTTCGCTGGCGGCGCGTGAGCAAGAACGGCCTGCACTAAGCAAGGGCGAAGCACACACTTTCAGGGCTCCTCGCAAGGGGAGCCCTTATGCTTGGGCGAAACGCGTTAACGAAAGCCGAGGATAACTGTGGTGAGACGGCTTTGTGACGAGACGGACGCCCGGCGCTTGCTGAATCCAGGGCCGGTGGCAATTGTGACGACGCATTGGCGCGGGATGGCCAACGCGGCGCCAATCGCCTGGACGGCGCCATTGGCCATCGAGCCGCCACTGGTAGGCATCGTCGTCCACCCGCATCGCCATACCTCGGACATGATCCGCTTCAGTGAAGAGTTCGCGATCAACATCCCTGGCCCATCCTTACTGAAGCAGACGGCCTTCCTGGGAAGCCAGACGGGGCTGAACAACAACAAGCTGGAGGCGGCTGGCCTCGAACTGTTCTCAGCACAGCGCATCGAAGCACCACTGATCGAGGGCTGCCTGGCGTGGATCGAGTGCGGACTGCACGACGTGATCCAGATCGGCGACCACAGCTTGCTCGTCGGCCGGGTGATTCGCGTTCAGGCACTGGATGAGGCGTACGCCCGGAACTGGCTGTTGGCAGAACGAAAATACAGCCCCCTGACCTACATCGGTGGGACCAAGTACGCGGTCATCGGCGAGTTGCTGGAAGCCGCGCTCGACGTCGACGCGCAGGGCGGATTGGTCATCGAATCGGCCGAGGAGCGGGAGCAGCGAGAAGAGGAGGAGGCACGGGAACGAGACCTCCGCAAGGCCGAAGGCGACGAGGGATACGAAGCCGCGAAACCCTAGGCAAGAGCCGTCAAGGGATGTTGGCGCCGTACACGTTCATGTAACTCCGGCCGGGCTCCTCCGGGAGGAGCCGAATGCTTTGCATGCCAACATCGGGTTCGATTCCCAGCACCTCCATCGGGACCGCTCCGAGCAGCGGCCTGGTGCCTGTTGGCGTTTCCAAGCACTCGAAGAGCCCGTGACGGCCGGCAACGTCGAGGCTCACCTGGCTGAACAAGCGCATGACGGCCGGCCCGTTCGCCGTGTCTACGTTGACTTCCCGCTCCACCGGAAGCCCTAGCCGAGCGATCAAATCCGCCGGAAGGCAGAGCATCACCGCGCCGGTATCGATTAGTACGTCCCCGACTCCCTCCGAACGAACTTCAAACGGATCCATCTCACCGGAGATACGCTTCGCTCGATCCAACCCGTTAGCTACGAGGACCTCGATGTGAATCTGTCCCACTTGCCTTGGCCGCCCTCCGATTCGCGTCGTCTCTGCTGTCGTCATGGCTTCACTATACGCTCGAAATTAGGGCCACCCCGGGGCGGTTGCCTCGGTGCGCGCCGTCCGTAGAATCGGGCGCATGGATGAAGCCGTGCTCGAAGGCGTGCGTGTGTTGGAGGTTGGCGGTGGCTTTGCCGCCGCGTTCGCGGCCCGCTGGCTGTCCGGATTCGGTGCCGACGTTGTGCGGGCGGACCCGCCAGAGGAGAGCCTGAGCGCCGATGAGCAGGTCTATCTGTTAGCAGGCAAGCGGCGGGTTAGTGCCGACCAGGTGCAGCTCCGCGAGTTGGCGTTGGCCGCCGACATCGTAATTGAGGACCAGAAGCCGGGGACGCTGGCGAAGTGGGGCATGGCGCCGCTCGATTTGCGCGCTGAAAAGCCAGAGCTCGTGGTGGTTTCGGTGACGCCGTTCGGGCAGAACGGGCCGTATGCGACGTATGAGGCAGACAACATCGTCGCATTCGCGATGGGCGGGCTGATGTCGCTCACTGGACACCCGGCGCGAGAGCCGTTGATGAATGGCGGCAGCCAGGCGTACTGCCTCGGGGCGTTGAACGCGTTTGGGGCGGCAGTGACAGCACTGTACGGCGCGATGGTGCAGGGCGAAGGGGACTGGATCGACATTTCCCTGCAGGAAGCAGCCGCGGGGATGATGGAACTTTACGGGCCGGGCACCGCTTACAATGCGCTGGGAGCCCACCTCCGTTCCGGGAACCACGTGCGGGCAGCGTGGGCGATCTATCCGTGCGCCGACGGCTACGCCGGGGTCTGCGCACTCGAACGGCAGATACCGGGCCTGTTCGCTGCGGTAGGCGACCCGGAGCTACAGGACGATCGCTTTCGAGACCCGCTCCAGCGCGCGCTGAACGACGACGAGCTACAAGCCAAGCTTTATGCGTGGTTCGGCGAACGCACGAAAGACGAGATCCTGGCTCTCAGCCCGAAGTTCAAGGTGCCCTTCGGCGCGGTTTTGACGCCCGCTGACCTCTTGGAAAATCCTTCGCTGATAGAGCGCGGCTACTTCGATGAGGTGCGGCTGCCAGACGGCCAGGTGGCAATGGTGCCCGGACGACCGTTTCTCGGTTATCCGTGGGAGCCGCCCTCGGAACTGCATCGCCCGCACGCCGATACCAGCGCCGTCGCAGCTGATTGGCTGGGGCTCACGGTATGAAGCAGCTGCCACTGGCTGGAATTCGCGTGCTGGACCTGACGATGATGTGGGCCGGCCCTTACGCCACCCGGGTACTCGCGGAGATGGGCGCCGAAGTCCTGAAGATCGAGTCGCCTGGCGCCTGGGACAACATCCGCACGCTTATCCCCCTTGAGGGCGTGGAAGAGCCGTGGAACGCCTCGTACTACTTCAACGACTACAACCGCGACAAGAAGTCGGTGACGCTGGACCTTGCCCAGGCGCGTGGCCGCGAACTGTTTTTGGGGCTGGTGGCCCAGTCGGACGTGGTCATCGAGAACTACCGGGCGTCAGTTATGGACACCCTCGGCCTGGACTATGAGACGCTTCGCGCTACGCGTGAGGACATCATCGTTATCAGCATGGCGGGCTTCGGCAAGTTCGGAGCTGAGCGTGACCACGTTGGCTTTGGGCCGATCATCGAGCAGATGAGCGGCCTGGCATCACTCACGGGATACGGGGATGACGGGATCCCGTACAAGACGGGCATCTCGTACGGGGACCCTGTGGCCGGAAAGGCAGCAGTAGCAGCGGTGTCGATGGGGCTGATCCGGCGGCGCAAGACAGGGCTCGGAGTGCATGTCGACCTGGCGCAGCGGGAGACGATGTCGACGCTCATCGGCGAAGCGTTCGTAGCGGCATCTTTGCGAGGCGAGATCGTGCCGCAACACGGCAACCGGGACCTTCGATTCGCGCCGCAAGGTGTCTACCGGTGCAAGGGCGTTGAGCAGTGGCTGGCGGTTTCCGTACGCACGGATGGGGAGTGGCAGGCGCTCGCGGGGGTTATCGGCGGGTCGGAGCTTTCCGGACTGACGTTGAAGGAACGCCGGGCGAGGCACGACGAACTCGACACGGCCATCGCCGCGTGGGCCGCCAGGCAAGAGCCGCAGGCAGCGATGGAGATGCTCCAGGCCGCTGGTGTCCCGTCAGGGCGGGTGCTGGACAGCGAGAAGATCCACGACGACCCCCACCTGGCTTCGCGGGGATATTGGGTGGAGCTGCCTCACCCGCGGATGCACGCCTGGAAGCAGCCCAGCACGACGTGGCGGTTCTTCGAGGCGAACCCGCAGTTACGTCGTCACGCGCCACTGTTTGGCGAACACACGCGCGAGATCCTTTCGTCACTTTTGAGTGTGTCCGATGCGGAGATGGATGTATTGCAGGAGCTGGCAGTAATCGGCGACGCGCCTTTGAACCCGGGCATCGGCTAGCGCAGCGGGGGAGCGCGGTGATTGCGCCTGAGGCATGATGCGCCCAATCAAGTACTGCGATGAAGGAGGGGCAACATGCCGAGACTTAGTAAGCTCAATCGGTCGGTTGAGGGCCGCGTGGTGATTGTCACGGGAGCGGGGAGTGGGATGGGCCGCGCGACGGCCCAACTGTTCGCCGACGAAGGCGCAAAGGTGGCGGCGGTGGACGTCACTCGCGAAAGCGTCGCGGGCGTGGTGGCCGAAATCACCGCAGCCGGCGGTAACGCTAAGGCCTGGACCGTCGACGTCTCTGATCGCGAGGCCGTGGAACGGCTGATCGCTGAGGTGGTAGGTGAGTTCGGCGGCGTGGACATCATCGTGAACAACGCTGGCATCTCTGCGCCGGGGCCGATCGACGGTGATGACTACGGCGAGCGATGGGCGCGGACGCTGGCCGTGAACCTGACGGCTATGACCTTGACCATCAGGGCTGCGCTGCCGCATCTCCGGCGGTCGGATAGCCCGCGGATCATCAATATCGCCTCCACCGAGGGGCTTGGCGCATCGCCTGGGAACAGCGCGTATACCGCCGCCAAGCATGGGGTGATCGGGCTGACGCGTGGGCTGGCCGTGGAACTGGGGCGCGAAGGCATCACCGTGAACTGCATCTGCCCTGGTCCGATTCGTACCGGAATGACGGAGCGCATCGCCGAGGAGGCCAAGCAAGCGTACGCCCGCCGCCGAACGGCACTTGGGCGGTACGGGGACCCGGAGGAAGTGGCGCAAATGACCTTGAGCCTGGCGCTTCCGGCGGCCTCGTTCTTGACTGGCGTGGCGCTGCCTGTTGATGGAGGGCTAACGATCCGGAGGGGATAGGAGATGCTAGTCGTCGATTACCACCGTGGTCATTGTGCTGCCCATTGGCCCGCTAACCCATCCGCCAAGGTAGGCAGCGAATTTGCCTGCTTCGCCGCCAGCGACCACGAGAGTGATCATTTCCTTCGAACGGAACTTTGGCACTAGCGTATCGAGACCGATTCGCTCTGAGGTGGCGAGGGGCATGCCCTCGGCGCAGTCTTTATCGCCGACCAGCAGACGCGCCGGGACGGAGCTGGCGATCTGGATCTGATCGCGAATTTGATCTTTGGACCATCCGTCCTTGGCGAAGGTGTCAACATGCTCAGGCGGAACGACAACGACAATTTCCCCGTGGCCGTAGTGCTTGGGGTGGCCAGCGGCGGCGAGTGCCCGCCCGTAGCTAGTAGCCAACGACTTCGCGTTGCGCGAAAGCTGATCGATGATGCCGTTTGGGGCGCCGCCTGCGTACACCGTGACCGTGCTCTGCTCTTTGGCGAAGCCGCGTTCGACGTGGAGCGGGTCCCATTTGCTGCGCTCTTCGAACTCGGCGAAACAGAAGGTGTATTTGCCTGGCTGGCCGAGGGCCGCGCGATCGACCTCGCCGGGACGGCCGCCGCCGATGTTGCGGACAACGAGTTGGACGGCGCGGCCGATGGTGGCGTTGGCGCGGTTCCCCTGCCCGAGAACGTTCATCTTGTAATTCATGCCGATGCGATCGCGGATTGGTCCGTTGACGATGATCACCGGGGTAGGAAAGTGCGTGGTTGCGAGGACGCCGTGCATGTTGAACTGTTCGGTCGTGACCGCTTCGATGACGGCGATAACGACCGGCAGATATTCCGGCTTGCAGCCGGCCATCACGGCGTTGATGGCGATCTTCTCGACGGTCACCGGGGCGAGGTTGGGCGGGACGACGGCAACAAGCTCCTGGGCATCGCGTTTTGTGCCGGAAAGCATGCGCATGACGCGCTCGGGCGTCGGCGGGATGACCGGGAGGCCGTCGGTCAGGCCCTGGTCAAACATGAACTCAAAGACGTCATCCGACTCGCCGACATCAATGCGACGGGCGCGAATCGGGCTGCCTTCCGCTTCCGCTGCAAGGCGCTCGGCGATGCCGGGCTCGACGGATTTCGAGCCGCAGCCCGGACGCATCTCGGGGTAGGCTGACCAATCAATCACCGGGGCTGGCGAGCGGGTGACCGTGATCAATCGCGTAAATAAGGCCTGCCAATCGGCCTTGCCGAAGCCTATGAAGCGCTCCAGTTCGTTGCCTTCGGCGTCCGCGAGGATGATGGTGGGGACGGTGTCGAGGTCGTAGCGGTAAGACACCTGGAGGGCTGAGTCATCGAGCATTGGGCCGCGCAAGCCGAAGTGTTCGACCAGTTTTGCGTTTCCATCGCTGTCCTGACCGATCGCCCAGACGTCCATGTTCTCTCCGAACGCCTCCCAGGCGCCGACAATGAGTGGCATCGACAGCACGCAGGTTGGGCAGTCTTCTTTGACGAAGCAGAGCAGCGCGTGGCGACCGGAAGGGAAGGCGTACTCCGCGCCGTTGGAGTCGCGCAGGGAGAAGGGTGGCAGAGCAGTCATGGGGTCGATTCTACCCTCCAAGTCGCGATTAAATGGAGAGTTGCGCAGCGAGATCCCTTAACCAAGTGGTAAGACGAATCTGGGGTTCCTGGGAATGGGATAGGCGACGTTTTCGCTTTGCGCCGCAGGCAACCGGATGCTGGCCTGATGGCGTGGGCTGCGCTTCGAAGCCCGGGACGGCGGAGGCCTAACTTGCGCGCCGATGGCGCCGACTGTGCGCTCCAATCTCAACAGGCTGATTCCCGGCCTCAAGAAGTGGGAGCCCAAGGGACTCGGGCGCAACCGTTTGGAACAAGAAGAGGACGAGGGCGCGCTGCGATTCGGGCGAGAGCGACGTGATCTCGGCGCCGATCTGAAATAGTTCTTCGCCAGCGGGCCGGCAGGAAGTGACCTTCAATTCGGCCTCGATGGCCGCCACAGCATTGGGTGCCAGGCAGGCGTGTACGAGGCAGCCGGGGGCTAATGCAGCGCGCGCGTGCCAGCCGATGCCAACTGCTGAGATGTCAGACGCCGTGACCGAGCTGGTGGTACCAGCGACGCTGACGGCGAGCGGGACCGAAACTGGAAACCGGTACACGCTGCGGCGGTGATGGCGGCGCAAGATGGTCCGCGCCAGACTGGCGGCCATTCCGGCGTTTACGACCGCCCAGATAGCCGTCATGACGAGGGCCATGAACGAAAGGCGCCAGGGAGCGCCGACAATGGCGCCGCCAATAGCCCACACCGCCGCCACAAGGCATAGCCCACCTAAGGCAAGCTGAAACTTCACGAGCTTGAGGGCCCGGAAACGCGAATCGGTTTCGGAGGCGCCTTTTGCCGTGACCTTGAACTTGAGTTTGCGCGGCCACACGAGGCTTGTGAGGGCGCGGAGCATGATCTCCATTTTGATCAGGTGGAAGCGTTCGGAGTGAAGGAACGGGTTGGTGCCGCCGGTCAAGAGGATGGTGGCTGTAGTGCCAAGCAAGTAGTACGGGGCGAAGCGAAAAAGTAAGTTCCAACCCATGTGGTTCATGGGAAGTGTGCCCGTCAGGAGCACCACCGGGGGCATCGCCAGGTAGATCGCTTTCGGGACGTATTCGATAACGTAGGCGACGCTCGTGAAGTACGAAACCCGCTGTTTAAGGCTGAGGCCGCGATGGAAGAGAGGGTTATCGCGGCGCAGGATCTGGATTGCGCCTTCAGCCCAGCGCAGGCGCTGCACGAGAAACTGTTCGAGGTCATCTGGGGCGATCCCGAGCGCCAGCTCACGGTCGTGGTAAACCGACTTCCAGCCGCGGGCGTGCATGCCCATCGCTGTATGCATGTCCTCGGTGATGGTCCGCGTATCTACGCCGCCGATCTCCTCAAGTGCCGTGCGACGGACGATCGCTGTCGAGCCGCACCAAAATGCCGCGTTCCAGCGATCCTTTCCGGGCAGGATGACATCGTAGAACACTGACTGCTCGTGCCAGGGACGGTGTCCGCCAGAGCGCTTGCCAACGCCGTGTTGGAACGAGTCGAGGTTGTAGTAGGCCTGGGGCGCCTGGGCCAACGCTACCTTTTCATCGCGAAAGTAGCCCAGCAATGAGGTGAGGAAATTCTTGTAGGGTGCATGGTCGGCATCGAAGATGGCGATCAGCTCGCCATCGGTTTTTGGCAGCGCGGCGTTGATGTTGCCCGCTTTCGCCCCGCGATTGTCGGAGCGGGTGAGGTAGACCGCGCCAAGCTCTTCGCACAGCCGCCGGACGTGTTCGCGCCGGCCGTCGTCCAGCACATAGGTCTTGTGCGGGTAGTCCATCGCCAAGGCGGAAACGATCGTCGGACGAAGGATGTCCAACGGCTCGTTGTAGGTGGGAATGAAGACGTCAACGCTCAGGCCGTCTACCGGCACGGGCGGGTAGCGGCGAATGCGGGACCAGAGGTTTATGGCGAACAGGAAGAAGAAGGCGAATCCCAGGTAATCCGCAAAGAGGAGGGGGAGCGATAGCCACAGGGCGTCCGGGTTTAGGGTATCGAAGGTTCGCCACCAGAGGTACCAGACACCGACGCAAACGTAGGCGATTGCTGCTGCCTGGGCGGGGCGGGACCGCAGGACTTCGATACGGCCAAGCGAGGCGTTTGGACGGAGGGAATGGATGGTCACTCCTCATGAATCGGCAGAATTTGCGCAACGCTGAGTGCCCTGCGCAGAATCCTTTCCCACGTGCCGCCACGATGATCGGTGCGCCCTGGCGGGAAGGGTGAAACGCCCGGCGTCTGGTGCGCGGACGGGTTCTGGTTGTAGACTCCCGCGAATCCCGACCGGAGGGGAGCCGTGGAAATTCAGCTCCAAGAGTTTTTAGCCAGGCAGTGGCCCGACGCGGACCTCATCGAGATCGAGGAGTTTGCGATCATCGCTGGAGGCTACTCGCGCGAAACGTACCGATTCAACGCCTGCATCAGCAGGGGCGAAATCCGCCAGACGATGCCGATGATCCTGCGTAAGGATCCCCCGGCGGCGGCGGCTATCCTCGATTCCAGCCGCCAGATGGAACACGACCTGCTACACCGCGTGAAAGAGCACACGGACATCCCGGTTTCGCACTCCCACTTTGTGGAGAACGACCCGGTGACCTTCGGCGAGAAGGCGATGCTCATCGAACGGGTCCACGGCAGCGGCGAACCCTCGCTGCTGTTCCACGGCGGGGCTAACGAGAGCCAGGCCGAATCGGTGGCAACGCAGTTGTGCGAACTGATGGCGAAGCTGCACACGACCGACGTTTCGAAGCTGAACCCAACGGGCGAACTGAGCGACCCACGCAACGAGGGGATCGATGTCAGTTCGTGGTCCAATTACATGGACAGCACGTTCAGGTATTACCTCCGCAGCTACGAGCGGATGGCGTTTGCCCCGTTGCCGGTGTTTTACGACGGCTTTCTGACGCTACGCCGGAATCGCCCGCGCGAGCTGCCGCTCGTGCTCTGCCACGGAGACTTCAACCCTTCGAACTTCCTCTACGAGAACGGCAACGTGACGGCGCTGATCGACTGGGAGAACAGCCACGTTGGTGACCCGCGAGAGGACCTCGGCTGGCTGGCGCTGATGGACTTCCTGACGAACACGAACATTCTCGGCAGCGTGAAGGAAGACGGCGGGTTCCTGCAGCACTACAACAAGCTGACGGGCTTCGGCGTTACGCCCGAAGAGGTCAACTACTTCAGCATGTTCAGCGGGGCGAACATCGGCATTCCGGTGATTTCGGCCGTGAAGCGGCGGCTGAGCAAAGAGCACGACGGGTTGATGACGCTCTACATTCTGCTGCCAGCCATTCAATCCGAGATGGTTTTCTTCCAGTGCCTCGGTTATCCGATGCCCACCGCAGGAGACGCGTAATGCTGACTACCCCATCGATCGCCGACGTCATCGAAGGCATCCAGATCTCGCTGGCGCGGGACATCATGCCGGAGGTCAAATCGCAGAACGCGCAGACATGCGTGGTGATGATCCAGGCACTTTTGCAGACCATCGCCCAACGGGTCCCGGTGGAGCAGCAGATGATGGTTGCCGAGATGAATCAAATGACGGCGACGCTGCGGGACGTTTCGGCCCTGCTTGGCGCCTCAGCCGGGGACGCGGCCGAGAGCATTCGCAGCCGCGCAAAAACACTGGGCGGGGGCGAGGACGTGCCAGCGATCCCTTCGTACGAAGAAGTGAACGGCACGCATCGCAAGTTGAGCCAGGGGATTGTGGACACACTGGAGGACTTGGACACACTGCTTCGCTCGGGGAACGCCGAAGCGGAAGGGGCGTTGACGCGGCTGCGCCAGCACATTGCGCCGAGGACGTTGCAGGAGTTCGGCGTCTACACAGTGGGCGCAGGCATGGCGGGCCGCGGATAGTCTGGCAATCCGCGCCAGTTCTTGACCGTCAAGGGGTGACAGGGCATGCGCCGCTCGCTACGCTGGCGGCATCAACCCGGCGTGCCGGGCCTTGAGGAGAGCCGTCATGGGTGACAAAAGTCCGAAGAACACTGCGAAGACCAAACAGCAGAAGAACGACCACAAGGCGAGCGCAAAGACGGCCCCATCCGCACCAGCGACGCCAAAGAAGTAGGGCGGCTTAGCCGAAGTTCGAGATCAGCAGTTCGGGGATCGGTGTGCGCCTCGATCCTACGGAGTTAATGGCGCGCGCCATCGGCACGGTTTCGAGTCTGAAACCGCGGCCCTCATACAGCGTCCGAATCGCTTCGTGGTCCGAATTCGAGAGGATGGCCGACACGCCGCGGCGAGTCAGCCCTTCGAAGGCGTCCCGCAGCCGGAGTTGCTGCGAGTAACCGAAAGCGCTGCTGCTGTAGCTGGTGAAGCTGCTTGTGGCGCTGAGCGGGTGGTACGGCGGGTCCAGGTAGACGAAATCTCCGCGCTGGGCACGGTCGCAGGCTGATTCGAAGTCGCCACAGATGAGTTCGGCCGATCGAAGGGCGAGGGAGCACGACGTGAGCAGCGGCTCATCCAGAAGGCGCGGGTGGACGTAGCGGCCGTGCGGGACGTTGAAGCCGCCCGCACGATTCTCGCGATAGAGGCCGTTGAAGCAGGTACGGTTGAGGAAGATGACCCGCGCCGCGCGTTCCAGGGTCGTGGTTGGCTTTGAGGCGCGCACTTCGTAGTAGAACGCGGCCCGTTCGGTGTGGGCCGCTGGCAGGTAATGTTCCGCCAGTGGCGTCAGGGCGCGGCAGAGCTCGTGTGGGGCATCGCGGACGACCTCGAAGGTCTCGATGAGCGCCAGATTGACGTCGGTGAGCGTAGCTTTCAGCCCACCGTGTGAGCGGAGGGCGAAGAACACGGCCCCGGCGCCGAGAAAAGGCTCGTGATAGCGATTGAAGGCCTTTGGCGCGCGGTCAACGATCGTTGGAGCGAGCTTTGCTTTTCCGCCGGCCCATTTCAGGAAGGGGCGCGCGGTGACGCCGTCGGAGGCGTTCGCCTCCGGATTTGACGAGGCTACTGCGGCCACCGGTCGCCGAGAAGCCGTTCGACCGAGGGGGTGACCCCCCATTCGTCGCGCAGGCGGGTGTATTGGGCCAGGCCGCGGGCGATCGAAGCCCCGGTGGAAGGGACTGGCAGGCGCTTTTCGGCGCGCAGCATGACGTTGCGAGCGGTTGCCTCGGGGGAGATGAACTCGATGATTTCCACTTTGTAGCCCATCGCCTCGAGGGCGGCGGCGCGCAGGGCGTCGGTGACGATATCGGCCAGGCGGTGGGTGAGCAGGCCGCTGCCGAGCACAGCACCCCAGGCGCCGCTCGCGAGCGTCTCGTCGCCTTTAGCCTTCTCCTCTATCTGTGAAACGAGTTCGTGGTGGCAGCAGGGAGCGAGGACGATGGCATCGGCGCCGAGGCGGACACCGGCGGCGAGCGCTTCATCGGTGGCAATGTCGCAAGCGTGCAAGCTGACGAGCAGGTCAGTGGGCTCATCGCGTTCGGCGAATTCGCCGATACCCGATGCTTCGAAGCGCGCGTTTTCAAAGCCGAGACGGGTGGCGATGCCCGCGACGGTGGCGATCACGCTTTCGTTGCGATCGACGCCGATCAGCTCGGGCTCGAGGCCCTGGCGCTGGGCGTAGAGGATGAGAGCGAGGCTCAGGTAGGCCTTGCCGCAACCCGCATCGACGACGCGAACGCGCTCGCCGGGACCGGCTGCTGGTTGAAGGACCGAGAGCGGGCGGAGAAGCTCAATGTAGTGCTGGACCTGGCGATACTTGTCGGCCGCTTCGCCGCGCAGTTGGCCGTTGAGGCTAAAGAGCCCGGTTTCGATGAAAAGCCGTTGAACCGCCGGGTCTTCGCTTGGCAACGGGTGCTGGCTGGGGCGATCGTGGGCTGGAAGCGGAGCCGTTGGCGTTGTTACGCCGAGGGACGGCTTTCCTTTGGAAACGAGCCAGCGCCCGCGCTTCGATTGGCGGGCGTGCCAGTCGCTCGTACGGCCAACCACGTTGATGTGCGATGGCTCGGCGCGCATCACGTTCGCCAGCCACGTGGGCCAGCGTTCGGGCGGCACGGTCTTGGTCTGCTGGCGCTCGGATTCGAACATCACAACCTTGATGGCTGGCCCGGCGGTGAGGCGCACGGGTTCGACGGTGAGCTTGGACCACGGGATGCCGGCGACCCTTGGGTGGCTGAAAACGGCCTTCAACCAGGCGCCGTCCACGCCCTGCTGGAGGGCGCTAAGCACGGGCGCAAGCGGATCGGCGGCGGTCACCTGACCATTGTAGGGCGCGAGTGCGTTCGCGTTCGTTGGTGGCTAGCTGCTCTCCGCGGAGGTGATGGTTGCCGTAGAGGCGGTGGCCGAGCTAACCGGCGATGGCGCCGCAGTTGCAGATTGGACAACCATGGCCTGCGAGGCGTGCGGACGGTAGCGGATGAAAAACGCGCTGGCCGCGGCGAGGCTGACGATGCCCAGCCCGGCGAGCGAGACGGCGAGGAAGCCATCGACGATGCCGTTTTCGGAGACGTCCTGCTCTGGGCCGCTGGTTGCCGGGACAAAGTGGCGAGCCCGGCCTACTACCTGCTGGGTCTGAACAGCCGGGACCCCAGCCGATTCGAGGTTCGCCGGCAGGTTCGTATCAACGGAGTGGAGGAAGACTGCGCCGAAAATCGCGACGCCGGCGGAGGTGCCGATATTTCGCGCCATGGTCAGCGTCCCGGACGCGAGGCCGGACTTGGTGACTGGCATGGAACTGACGACCGCGTATGAGGTAGCGGACATGACGAGCCCAATCCCCAGGCCGCGAAAGAGGAAGGCCGGGAAGAGTCCATTCATGTACGTGCTGTCCGTGTCCATACCCAAGAGGTACAGAAACGAGACAGCCACCGAGAGTGACCCGGCGATGATGATGTAGCGCATGCGATGGCCAAGTTTCTGGCCGAGGATGCCGGAGACCGGCATGAGCAATGCGACCAGCGCGGTCGCCGGTAAGAAGGCCATTCCGCCCTGCAAGGGCGAGAAGCCCAGGTAGTTCTGCATCAAGAGGCTTGTGAACGGCTGGGAGCCGAAGACGGCCATCGAAAAGAGCCCGGCGCTGAGGCAGGCAATGACGAAGGCCGGCGTGCGGAAGAGCGTGAGGTCGACAAGCGGCGCTTTGACGCGCTGTTCGATGAGGATGAAGAGCGGGATGCAGAGTACCCCGGCGACGAAGCAGCCGATGATCAACGGCGAAGCCCAGCCCACTTCGTTGCCGCGGTTCAGGCCGAAGAGCAGCAGGAAGAGTGCAGCGGAGAGGGCGACCAGCCCGCGCCAGTCCAGGTAGCGCGGGGCCTTTTCGTCGCGCGATTCGGGGACGAAGAGGAGGGCCACAACGAGGGCCAAGACGCCGACGGGGATGTTGATCCAGAAGATCCAGCGCCAGCTATCGCCGCGCACGAGCAGGCCCCCGAGAATGGGCCCGGCTATGAGGCCGAGGCCGCTGACGCCTCCCCAGATGCCGATCGCCAGGCCGCGCTGGTGGGCTGGGAAGGCCTGCGTGATGATCGAGAGGGTGCCGGGCATCATCGTTGCTGCGCCGAGGCCCTGGATGACGCGGAAGAAGACCAGAAGTTCGATTGAGTGGGAAAGCCCGCAGCCGGCCGATGCGAGGACGAAGAGCACGAGCCCGGAGATGTAGATGCGCCGGCGCCCGAAGATGTCACCCACGCGCCCCATGGCTACAGGGAAGATGCCGGTCACGAGCACGTAGCCGGTAACCGTCCACTCGGCGGTGCTCAGGCTGGCGTTGAGGTCGCGGCTGATGGCGGGGAAGGCGACGTTCACGACGAAGGTGTCGATCATCAGCATCCCGAGGCCGAGACAGGTGGCCATCAGGGTGAGCCATTTGGACGGGGCGATTGGGGCACGGAGCATAGTCACCACCGGTGGCGTAGGGCATTGACCCTCGTTCTGGCGACGAGTTTTGCACAGAGAGTTGCATAATGCAACTGTCAGAGAGGTCGTGACTCGCCTATACTGGATCTGATGCCTGAAACCAGTGCCGCGCTTCGACGCAGCTTCGAAATTCGACCAGTGAGCGCTGACGACGCCGATGCGGGAGCGGCGTTTTACAGCGCCGCAGGGGTGCGGCTGCTCGGCCCGCTCCGCGTGTTGCTACAGACCGGGAACGCTTTCCTCGCGGCCTACGACCAATCGGGTGAGTTGCGGGGAATCGTGCGCTACTGGGATGAGGACGGCACCGGCTGGCTCGACCTGCTGGTGTCGACTTCGCCGGGCGCGGGTCGCGCGCTGCTACGCGGAGTGGAGCGACTGGCGCAGGACCACGGCATCCGCTTTGTGCGGCTCGCGGTGCCCGATGATTCGCCGCTACCACCAGTGATGCAGCGCTGGGGCTACCGGCCGGTGGGGCACCGGGAAGACGCCCCCAGCGGAACGCCAGTGCGCATGCTGGTGCACGAGAAGCGGTTGGCTCTGCTCACCGTTCGAGAACAGCGCCGGGCCGACGCAGCGGCGATTGGTGCGCTCACTGGCGACGACCCCTGGGTCTACGAACAGGGCACGCGGCCGGGCGTTTTTGTCGCTTCGGATGGCGATGCGGTCATCGGGTTCGTCAGCGTGCGCGACGCGGATGGCGGGCTGGCACTTATCACCGACCCGAAGCTACTGGAGACGTATCACGGGCGTGGAATAGAGGTGTGGATGATCGAACGGTCGGGGACGTACGCCGAGACGAACGGCTACCACACGGCACACGTCGTGGCATCGGCTGTGCTCGACGGCTACGGGCGCGACCTGGAGGACCGGCAGTGGCACCGTGAAGACATAGATGGGGCAGCGACGTACGTGCGGCGGTTCAGGGACCTAGACGCGAATACGGACGACGATTGAGGTCCCGTTACGGACGTGCTGTGCGACTTTCGGCAGACCGTGCAGCGCCGGGCAGCGCACCGCCTGCTGACGACGTCCGGTACTGACTCGAGCGGACTGAGCGACGGCCGGTTCGTTACTCGGAGCGGGCCGGTTTCATGCCGCGCCACATCCAGTGTGAGGTGCTGAGGCAGGCTTGAGCGGAGGCGTGGGCAAGCTCCGCTCGGAGCCGATCGCGCTCGATCTGGAGGTCGCGGACGTGGTCGCGAAGGGCGGCCACGAGGAGATCGACCTCCCCGTAGCGGAGTTGAGCGTCCTGGCGCAATTGACGCGCTTCGCTGGCCAGGTCACCGAGGCCGCGCGATGCAGCTGGCAGCGGCCTCGTGCGCGCGAAGCTAGTCACGACCGCCAAGACCGGCTGAAGATTGGGGCAGTTGGCCCGCGCCCGGGCGCAAAGCCTGCGGCGTGGCGGGCGCACTCAGACGCACGTGGTCACGCTCGTACCGCAAGTCTTCGAGGTTAGCGTGAAGGGCAGCCATCACCTCCTCGAACGTTTCGAGGCGTGCTCGCCGAGCAGCGTCTTCGCGCTCAAGGTCACGCAGCTTCCGCGTAAGCTTCGCGGTCTTTTGGCGCTGACTGGCAGAACGCTTTTGGAGCTTGCGAGTCTGTGCTCCGGATTGGACGAGGGCACGAACGAGCACGGCAGGCGGCAGTGTCATGGCGTGCTCGGGATCCGCCAGGAGGGCGTCGAGGTCCAGTTCGAGCATCCCGTCTCGGTCGGAGGCGATGTCGTCGAGCGTTTTCTTCAGCGCCTCAACTTCGTTGCGGACCTGGCGAACGAGCCGGTCGGCGCGGGAGTCAACGCCGGTGATCTGGCTGCGCAATGGGATGTTGACGTCCGGGCCGCGAAGGGGTGGTTCAACTGCAGAGGGAGCTTCGGGCATCGCGGCGGGCACAGGCGGGGGCGGGGCTTCGACCTGCGGCCGAAACGTGGCCGTTGCAAAGGAGGGGGGAGCGGGCGATTCCTCCGAACGGGGGGCGCCCCAAATATAGGGAGGCGCCTGCGGTTCGAACGTGTTGGTTTCCTCCGCTACCAGTTCGGCGGGTTGTTTTCGACGACGGCGAAAATGCACGTTGATATCCTCGATCTGGGTGCGGCGCTGGCCAACTATACGTCGCTGGTTGGAGCGGAGATAGGTGGGGCGCGTGGCGAACGCCCCTCCAGCAAGCAAGAGAAAGGCGACGGTGGGCAGCCCAACGAGTGCGAGTTGTTCCATGGCTGGGCTCTTTCACTTCCGATGCAACGTGCCGTTAGTTAGAGATTCGGCAAAAAATGGCTTGCTGCAAAGGCGCTGCTAGAAAATCGCGACCGGGTTGACTGGCGAGCCGGTCCCGCCTCGGACGTTCAAGGGGTTAACGGTGAGCATGAACTCCCAACGCTGTTCCTCGGCGCAGGCCTCAGCGAGTGGCTGTAGGAGCGCGTTATCGAGCAGCGGCAGGCCCATGAAGGCGATCGCGAGGACATGAATCGGCAAGCCGGGGTTGGGTGCCGCGAACGTTTCGTAGCCGCAAGGAGTGGCGTCCATCATGTCCCAGACGAGCACTGCCGCGTCATGCTCGTGCAGCACGGGGATGCAATCGGCGTGGAGGCCCGGCGATGGCGGCACCCCGGCCACATTTCCTGCGCCCGAGGCGTAGAACGATTCGCGGCCGCTGTAGACGATGACAGCGTCACCGGAACGGAGCGGCGTGCCTTGTTGGGCGGCGGCAGCTTCGATCTCCCAGCCGCGCACCGGCAAATCCACGGTGACGTGCGGCGTGCCGCGGAAGCGAGGGATGTCGATGAGCACACCGCGAGTGGCAATGCCGGTGCTCCAAGCGTCCACGGCGCCACTGCGGGCGCCCGCGCTGGTGACGTTCGAAGCAGGCTTGCCGTTCCACATCTTGCCGTCCCAGAAGATGTGGCAGAGGGCGTCGATGTGGGTGGTGGCGTAGCCGTGGAAGAACATGCCCAGGTAGTCGGCGGAGAACTGCGGGCCGACCTGAAGGTAGTGCTGCGCAGGGTTCCAGTTGCCGGGGCCGCCCTGCGTGTTCAGCCGGCGAGCGAGTGAAACGGCCCTGCCGGTGCGGACAAGACCGGCGGCTTCGCGGCGCTTTTCGGGGGTCACCAGGTTCACGGTGCCTGCGTTGTCGTCATCACCCCAGCGCCCCCAGTTGTTGCACGAATCGAAGTAAGCCTGGACTTCTTTATCGGAAGGGAGGGGGTGTTCGCTGCTGCTCATTGTGGATTCCTGTTCGTGGTTAGTGGGTTGGCGGAATCCTACGCCGGATCACTCAGGGATTGATCATGTCGGGGCGCTTCGAGCGTTGCAAGCCCGTCCACGACCTTTCGGAGGGCCGCGGCGAGCGCATGCGATTCAGCATCCGACAGGTACTCGCCGAAGTGTTGCTGGACGCCGCGAAGGTGAACGGGAGCGGCATCACGCAGGCACGCGAGGCCAGTTTTCGTGAGCTGGACGAAGGTGCCGCGTTTGTCGTCTGGGTCCGGTATTCGCTCGACGAGGCCATCGGCGCACATCCGGTCGACGAGGCGCGTCAGGCCGCTTTTGCTCAGCAGAACGGCGTCCGCGAGTTCGGTCATCCGCAGGCGGTCGTGCGGGGCTTCCTGTAGTTGGACAAGGACGTCGTACCAACTCAGCGAGAGTCCGCGCTGGAGTTGCAGCTCGGCTTCGAGCCGTTCGATGAGGCGGGCGTGGGCCGTTAGGAAGGTGTGCCAGGCGTTGAGCGTGGCAACGTTTGGGAGCTGCAGCAT
>JBBQGT010000006.1:0-44590 GCA_038323265.1 Tepidiformales bacterium | reverse complement strand
GAGGGCGGCCTGGATGGCGGTGCGGTCGGTGAGGGCGAAGGAGGCGTTGAGGAGGTTGCGCGATTCGGGGCGGCGGGGCTTGCTGGCGTTGACGATGTTCTGGTTGGAGAGGGCTTTGGCGTTTTTAGGGTCGTGGTTGGGGCAGTAGACGGCGTCGGGGGTGGTTTTGTAATGGCAGGGGTCGCCTTTGGCGTTGAGGGCTACGCAGGGCATTGGATTCCTCCCAGAAAGTTTTGTTTTTGCGTAAATAGCACGTTTAGCGCGTTTTAGCGCGTTGGCTAACGCGTAGAACGGTGATGGCGGTTTTTGGGCGGGTTTGAGAGGTTTGTTGTCGGCTGGTGGTGCGGGGGTTGGGGTTAGGCGAGCGGCGGTCGTGCATGTTGGGAGGTTGGCACGGGGCGGGGGCTAGGGCTGATGGGCGGGTGGCAGTGGGGCCAGTGTCGGAGTGCCGGAGTTTCGGAGTGGGTGTGGAGAGCTAGCCCCAAGAGGGGAGTGGGCCGTGCATGGGCGGGCATCGCACCACTTGCTTGCGCGCGGGCTACTGACTCGCGTGAGGCGGGATCTCGCGGTTCGTTGGTGTCGGCAGGCGGCCCTCAACCCCCCGGTTCCCTCTCCCGACTTCGCGGGCGAGGGGGAGTTTGGTGCGAGGGTGGGCCATTAGGATGTCGTCAATGAAGAATCGGTACGTCCGCAACATACCGGCCGCCAGACAGCTTCGGAGTCACAGACCACGACTGAGCCGGGGAGTGGTCCGCTCCGCTAGTTGCGCTAGTCAGTGGAGTGAGGGCGGTGACTGGTGGACCGTGCAAGAGCCGGGCAAACGCTCGCTGACGGTCGCGGCTCGGAAGCGAGGGGGCGCGGCTCGTAGACCTCCGTTGGCGTTGGCGGTCGGACGCTCCCTCATCGGTCGCGGCTCTGTTTCGAGGATGGCCGACCATGCCGTGCCCGCGCGAGTGTGGAGGGGCGGCCCGAAGGGCAAACGCGCGCAGCGGCAGCGGAGCGCGTTTAGCCTCCGGTGTAGCGGCGCGGCCGGCGGCTGGTGGGGTGTGGTTCGCTGACGAAGTATCGGAGTGTCGGGGGACGACGGTTAGGGCGGAGGGGCGGGTGGCAGTGGGCGAGGTGGGAGGGGCCGGCTGAGACCAGGCGTTACTCAGCGGCGTCGGCGACCACCCAGGCTTCCGCGTCCCGTCCGAGCCTCTTCGCGGCTCGCTTGATTCGCAAACCGACCAGATGGCCGATTAGGACGGGTTGCGACCGGAGACCTCAGAGTTGATCGCTCTCAGTTCCCGGAGGAGGAGATTAACCGATGGCCGATCGGCCGGTTCGACGCTCCGGTGAGCGAAGCGCACGAAACCACGCGTATCAATGATGAAGTCGCCTCCCAATTGAAGGGTATCTGCTTGAGGCTTGCGCGGGATTCGGCCGCGGAGGAGCGACCGAGCGTAAAACCCCAGTGTTCGCGGCGATAGCCACACGCGCACCCAGCCGGACCTCTCGAGCCCGAAGGCGCGGTAGCCTTCGCGCGTTTCGTCGGAGAGCGCTGGCCAGCCGAACTTTGCCCCTGTGAACTGGAAACGAATTCGCTCAAGGGACTCGAAGGAGACGAGCAGCACCTCGGTCTGGAGTTCCGCAAGCTGGTCCCGCTGGCGCCACAACTGCGACGCGTGTTCGCGACAAGGTAGTCAGCCGAGGTGACGCAGGAATACGAGTAAAAGATTGCCAGGACGGTGATCTGACACGGCGCGTGTGGCTCCATCCGAGCAGAGTCCGGAAAAGTCGGGGGCCGCTTCGCCTTCAGTGATCCGCACTATGACTTCCTCCTACGCCCGGCGTTCGTTTCCAATCAACTTACCTGAGCTTCCGACAATGGCAGCGGCTGTGGCCTATCCTGATGACAGCCTCCCAGCCACACGGTGACGCGGATCACAGACCAAGGCGGCATCCTTCGCCATGGTCAGTTTGGCGTCAACATATGCTCGCAGGCTCAGAGAGGTACGGATGATTGGGAAAACGGCGGTCGTCGCCGATTCGGCTTCGTACCTCCCGGCCGCGATTCGCGACCGTTACGGAATTCTGACTGTGCCGCTGACGGTGGTGCTTGACGGGCAGAGCTATCGCGAGTTCGTGGACCTGGATTCGGCAACGTTTTATCGGCGGCTCTCCGAGGGCGCTACCGTGTCGACGAGTCAGCCCTCACCGGGCCAATTCTTAGAGGCATTCGAACAAGCGAAGCAGCTGGGCGCTGACAATGTTGTGGCCGTCCTCATTGGGTCCGGGCTCAGCGGGACGGCGAACAGTGCCCGCGTCGCCGCGAAACTTGCGCCGTTGCCCGTGCAGATTATCGACACCGGGCAGGCGTCGTTCATCGAAGGGCTCTGCGTCTGGGAGGCTTGCGAAGTGCTGCACGCCGGGAAGAGCGTGGAAGAGGCTGAAGCGGCGGTTCAACGAACCGCCAGGGCTGCGGGGAATGTCTTCGTCGTCAGGGGGCTTGAACTGCTTGAACGTGGCGGGCGGCTGGTTAGCTCGCGGCCGGCAGACGGGCCGGGGGTGCCGGTCCTCGCATTTAGCGATGGCGCCGTCCGGCCAATTGGCGTTTGTAACGACGTCGATGCGGCCCTCACCGCGATGACCAACTACCTTCAGGCGGCTATCGTGGCGAACCCCGGTCGCACCTTTCGCGTCGGCATCTCGAACGGTGCTGCCGCCGAACTGGCGGCGATGCTCGAAGCCCGAGTCAAGGAACTCCCCGGCATAGACGAAGTCGTACAGTACGAAGTGGGCCCCGCCGTCGGTGCGCACACTGGCCCCGGCTGCACGGGGATCGTGTTCGTTCCAAGGCCGGTCTGATTCGACTGATGGATGTTTCGCTGACCGGTTCCTCCGCATCCGTCCCAGTACGGCACCCCACAGAGGCGCCGGTTGAACCGCTGCGCCCAAGACTGATCTTGCTCCACGGGCTTCTCTCCAGTCGCCGGGCCTGGGACCCGCTGCGACAGTGTCTTGGGCCGGATATCGAGACGTTCGCGCCAGACCTCCCGGGGTACGGAAGCAACAGAAGCAGCCAAGGCGGGATGACGTCGCTTGAAGCTGCGGTCGAAAGCCTGCTGCCTTTGCTAACGCCCGAAAGGCCAACCGTCCTCGTGGGCCATTCCCTCGGGGCAATCGTCGCGCTCGGACTCGCCGCGCGGTGTCCAGAAGCGGTGGCGAACGTCGGCGTCATTGGGCTCCCAGTGTTTAGCTCGCGAAAGGACGGAATCGACTTTCTCGGCAGGCGCGGCCTTCTGATGAGGGCTCTGCTGATGCACGACGCGGTCACTCACGCTGGCTGCCGCTTCGCGTACCCCAGCCGGAGCCTCTGGCTACCGGTCGCCGCCCGGTTCTGGCCTCGCCAACCCGAGGGCGTACTCGGTTCTGCGCTCGACCACGACCACACCGGTCACGGCGGCGCGCTGAACCGGGTGATCTTCGCGGGCCTTGTGGCAGGCGTGGTGCACCGCGTCGCGTCACGGGTGGCGGTGCTGCACGGCACCGCAGACCGCGCGGCACCTTTGGGACGCGTCCAAGATCTGGCCCGCCTGCGCGGGTGGCGCATGGACGTCCAGCGAGACGCGACCCACCAGATCGCCGTCGAGCAGCCCGAAGTTGTGGCCGCCTGGATGCGCGCACGTCTACTGTCGGGAGGGCCGACTCACGTAGGCCAGTCGACCTCCGATCCGCCTGTAACCTGCGCCAAAGGATGGAGCGAGTGAAAGATGCATTTCGGCTGTCCTGGCGGTGGTTTCGGCTTGGGTTGGCTGCAACCGCTGGCTATTCGATCGGGTCGGTGCTCACCTCGGACGTGGTCTCTGCCGCTGCCCGGCGCCAGTCCGGCGAACGCGTAGACCTGCGGGCGACCGGGAGTGGAAACCCTGGGGCCGCCAATGCAATGGCGAACCTTGGCACCAACTGGGGCATTGCCGTACTTGCTGGTGACCTTCTCAAAGGCGCCGCGGGCGCTCAGGCCGGGCGTATCATCGCCGGGGACAACGGCGCATACCTTGCCGCAACAGCAGCGGTCGTGGGCCACTGCTTCCCCGCATGGAGCGGGTTCCGCGGTGGAAAGGGCGTGGCGACCAGTGCGGGCACCACGCTGGTCTGCTTCCCCGCCTACGTTCCAGTGGATGTTGGGCTGGTTGGCCTGAGCTGGTTCGCCTCGCGCCACGCGGGTAAGGCGACGGCCGTCGCAAGCATCGCCTTCGTCGTGGCGGCGTACGCGTGGAAGCGGTTCCGGCTGCCGAACGCATGGGGCACCAAACCGACCGGCGGGTTGCCGCTGTACGCGGCAGCCACCACCACGATCATCGGCTACAAATTCCTGGCCGCGCCGCGTCACGTGGGCGACCGGAGGAGGTCACCATAGTGTTCGAGTACCACCTCATCGTGATTGGCGGCGGGACCGCTGGTCTCACTGCCGCCCGCCTGACCGCACGCCACGGCAAGAAGGTTGCCCTCATCGAACGCGATCGTCCGGGTGGCGATTGCCTCTGGACGGGATGCGTACCCACGAAATCGCTCATCCATGTCGCCCATCTCATGCATGGGGCCCAGAACAGCGCGCGGTTTGGAATCGTGGCGGAGAACGTCCGCCTCGACTTCGATGCTGTCCGCAGACACGTGGCGGGGGCTCAGGCTGCCGCGGGCGCGATTGAATCGCCCGAAGCGATCGCCGGATATGGCGTCCACCTTGTTCGCGGTGAGGCGCGATTCGTTGACGAGCACACCGTCACGGTGGGTGGCGACCGGCTAACTGCCGACTATTTCGTCATCGCGACCGGGAGTTCGCCAGTCGCGCCCGGCATACCCGGCCTCGATGATGCCGGGTTCGACACGAACGTCGAGGCTGTCGCGTGGACGTCCGTTCCTGCGTCACTGTGCGTCATCGGCGGCGGGCCGATCGGCGTGGAGTTCGCCCAGACGATGAACAGGCTCGGCGTCGCCACCACACTTCTCGAGGTTGGTGCGCGGATTCTCGAACGCGACGACCCCCAGGCGGCCGGGGTGATCACGCGGGTCATGACCAATGAGGGTGTGCTTGTGCGAACCGGCGTTCGAATCCTCAGCGTCGAACGAACCGCAACGGGCAAGCGCGTCCATTTTGAACAAGACGGCGCGGAACAATCGCTGGATGCCGAGCGATTGCTCGCGGCGACGGGCCGGCGGCCGGAGATCGAGTCCCTCGACCTCGGGTCGGCGGGTATTGACCACAGCGAGAAGGGGGTGGTAGTCGATGATCAGCTTCGCACGTCGCGGAAGCACATCTTTGCCATTGGCGACGTGGCGGGCGGGTACCAGTTCACCAACGTCGCCGAGGCGCAGGGCCGGCTTGCCGCCAACATCATCGCCGGCAAGCGTTTTCAAAAGTGGAGCGACCGGGTGGTGCCGCGCGTGACTTACACTGCACCTGAGGTGGCGTCGGTCGGTCTTGGCGAGGACGAGGCGCGTAAAGCGGGCAAGCGTGACGTGCGGACCTGGGAAGTGCCGCTCACGTCCGTCGATCGTGCTATCACCATGGGTGAGACCGAAGGTTTCTTCAAGGTGGTGACGGCGCGAGGTTGGAACCGCATGGTGCCGGGCCTCCGCACGCTGATGGGCGATGAGATCGTGGGGGCCTGCCTCGTGGCTCCCCACGCGGGAGATCTGCTCATGCCCATCGTGATGGCCATGAAGGCCCATTTGCCAATGGGAATTGTCGCCTGGAACATGCAGGCCTACCCAACGCTCTCGCTCGGCGTTCGCCAGGTGACCGGGCTCCCATTCGATTAAGGGGGTTGTCTCCGGCAGGCCCCCTGACCTGAATGCCGGCGGGCCGCTGGTACGCTCGGTGGCGAAAGCGACTCCGCGATTGGAGTTGCCACCGGTTGCCGAAATGACGGCGCGGCTTCCCTACGACGTGGGTTTTCCGCGGACAACCTGCAATCAACGTCGAGGACCAGTGAACGACGGATCGCGTCGCAACCGCACTACAGCGAGGTGACCACAATTCGGTGGTACCCGCTTGCGCCGTCCGGATGCGGCGAACGGCGACTCGAATCCTGTATTTCGCCACTCGAATCGACGGACCGGACTGTTAGTACAACATCGCCAGGCGGCAGCGCGAGGTCGATAGCCCACCGCCTCCAGGCGAGCGGGCCGGCGGCTGCCTCCAGCGTTGTCCGCTGCCAGGTTTGGCCGTCATCGGAGGAGACCTCGACAGCGCTGACGCCGCGGTCCCCAGCGTAGGCAAGACCAGCCGCGGTCAGGGGGGATCTTACAGTGGCGCCTGGCCGAGGGAGATCGAATCGCGCTCCAGTGCGCATCACGGCCTCGCGGTCCCAGCCGCGCTTCTCCCAGTACCCGTCGGCCGGGGCGTTCGTCACCTCGATGGACGTGGCCCACTTCACGCTGCGCATGCCGTACCTCCCCGGGAAAATAACCCTTGCGGGATAGCCATGCTCAACGGGCAGCAGGCGGCCGTTGATTCCGAACACGACCAGCACGTCCCCGGCGCGGGCGATTTCAATGGGCACGGTCTCCGAGTAGCCGTCGGCCGCGCGAAGCGAGACCGTCGTTGCTCGTTCGCTGGCTCCCGCCTGGGCCAGGATGTCTCTCAGCGGCACGCCGGTCCAGCGGGCGTTGCCGATGAGGGCACCGCCGACCGGGTTCGAGATGCACTGCATCAGGATCGCCTGTTCGACGGTGTTCATGGACCGGAGGTCGGCGAGCGAAAGCGTCAGCGGAGAGCTCACTTCGCCAGCCACCTTGAGACGCCACGATGAGGCGGAGAGGAACGGGTCGGTCAGATCACTATCGACCACGTAGTGACTCGCGGTCGGCGTGGTCCGCGGAGTCAGGCCCGGCATCGCATCAAATCGCGGGTCGCCGTTGACCTCAACCGAGCGGTCGGCACGCACCAGTCCACGAACGCCTGATCCCTTCAAAGACCGTAAAGCTGCCGCACCTCCGAGGCCGCTGAACCCGAGCGCCAACGCCGCAGCGCCGAGGACACGACGGCGCGAGGGGCTTGGCATTTCCTTGCCCGCGGCTGTGACAGGCTGCGGCAATACGAAGGCCACGATCGCGGCCGCTGCCAGCGCCGCAATCGCCGCAGACGCCAGCGATGAGAGGAGAGAGGGATGCACCGGGTCTGCGGCGAAGGCAGCGAGCGATAGGGCTAGAGCCATGATGCCAAAAGGGAGAGCTGTCCGCCGACCGGCCGCGAACCCCAACCCGAGCGCACCCGCCAGTGACGCCGCAGCGGCGAGGTCCAAGGCATGGTGGCCCAGCATTTCGATGGATTGCGTGGCCACGTCTCCGGGGATGACCCGCACCACTCTGTTGGCCACAGAGTAGGGTGCGAACGGAGCCTCCGGCGCGATCCTGCGGACCAGCCACTGGGCGACGAGTGCGGCCGCGGCAGCAAGGAGCCCGGGCCGGGAACGAACCCCGGCCCGAGCCCCAAGAATGAATCGCGCTGCCGTACTAACCGGGACCTTGAAGGAGAGCACCTACCATCCCCGAAGTCCGGTGATACTTGCAGAAGAACACGAGCGAGGGCGAAGAGAGATCGACCTCGACCGTGATTGATTTGCCAGCCTGCACGTCCACGTCTATTCCCTGGTCAGGGATCGAAAAGTTGTGCAGAGCGCTGCCCGTGTTCTTCGTGACGACGGTCACCTTGCCGGGAGGGACCTGCGTTTCGCACGTCGGAGCGAAGAACGAATCCCCGGCCTCGATGGCGATCACGCTCCCCGCGGCCTTCACGCTGCCCCGGTCCTTGGCGTTTTCCGTCAGTCCGGCCGAAGCCGGGCACTTCGCGGTTGCGCCGGCGGGGCTAACGGCGGCGCTTCGAACCTCTAGGGTGGGCGAGACGGGAGCCGCGCCCCCGCCACCGCCGCAGGCAGCCGCCACCAGGCCAGCGAACGAGGCCCCAGCGGCGATCCGCCAGGCCGCTTTTCTCACTTGACCTTCACCTCTACCTTCGACGAAATTTCTGGCTCAATGGGGGCATGCCCGTTGTCGAGCAGCAGGGTAATGAGTGAGTGGGTGGAACCTGGAGCGAGGCCTTCCGTGGATGCGTGGAAGACTGTCTCACAGCTCATCCCGGCCATCGTCCCCATGCCCATCATCGGCCCCGAGGTAGAGTCGAGGTTCAAGTGCCAGTGGCCATACCCTGCCACGGCCGGCTTACCGAAGAGGTCGCAATTGAGGTTGTAGTTCTTGACTTCGACAACGATGTCGAACTTTCCGCTGACGGTGTCTCCAGTCTTCGGAGAGAGGATAGTGATCGACGGCTTGCCCGCCGCGGTTGCATCCTTGATTTCGGGCTTGGCGCTCGACGGCTGGTAGTTGATCTCGATCGACGCCGCGTTTTCGTGCACCTCAGCGTGGTCGTCTTGGGCTGGGACAACCGTGAGGGTGTGCTTGCCGGGCTTAACGTTCTGTAGCGAAATCGTGGTCTCCGGAGTGCACTCCATGTCTATCAGGGACTTGTCGATCTCGGTGTGGTAGTGTCCCTTTCCCTCTTTGACAGGCTTCCCAGCGAGATCGCAGGTCAGGTCGTACCCTGTCGCCGAAACCTTAAGGGTGACTTCATTGCCGGTGATTGTTGTGCCGTTCGCCGGTGAAGTGATCGCCACCTTCATTTTCTCTGCGCCGGGTTGCATCGGCATCGCCTGTGGATCGGCTGTCGCCGCGCTGTGCTTTGGCGTTGCATCGTCGTCGTCGTCGCCGCACGCCGCCGCGATCAACAGGACCGCGGCCGCGATGGCGAAGACCATCATGTATCGACTTTTCTTGAAAACCACGATTGCTCCAGGCCGCATTGTTTCGGCGATTGCCCACGTGCTTTCGTGGGGTTCGCCGCAGCCTCCGTGAACGTAGTTCGGCCTGACAGCACGCTCAGTGTCCGCGATCACAGACGAGCGCTCCGCATGTGTTTCAGGAACAGAACGTGACGCGGGCGCGGCCCTCGACGGGAGACAACCATCTATTTTGTCTCAACGATGATCGTGCGGAGGATCAAAGAGACGATGCCACTGCGGGCCGTAAGTTCGGCCGATCGGGCTGCACGCGGAACATCGAGTCACGCCCAACGCTCGCGTCCGGGCACCGCTATGCGGCGACACGCCGGTTAGCTTGGTCCATGAGAGTCAGGCGTTGGCTTCTTAGGCAGCACGAGACAGCGGCTCTTCTGCGCGCAACACCCCAATCAGAGCAACGACCACGTCTGGGTCGAAGTGCGAGTTGGTGCCTCGCTGAAGTTCCGCGAGGGCTTGCTCGGTGGTCCACGCCGCCTTGTACGGGCGCTCCGTGACGAGCGCGTCGAAGACATCGCAAGCAGCGATGATCCGTGCCGAAAGCCTGATCTCCGCCCCCCGCAGGCCATTCGGGTAGCCAGCGCCATCCCACTTCTCGTGGTGTTGACCAACGGCTGCGGCCGCCCCGGCCAACTCAGGGACGCGCCGCACGAGCTTCTCGCCGAGCGCGCTGTGCTCCTGCATCTGTGCAAGTTCGGCGGGGTCGAGGCGTCCTGGCTTGTCGAGGATCTCCCGCGCCACGAAAAGTTTGCCGATATCGTGGAGTTGTCCAGCGAGCATCACTTCGCGAAGTGCCTCGCCGGAGAGGCCCATTGCCCTGGCAGTATGCACGGAAAGGTCGGCCACGCGGTCGATATGGCCGCGCAGTGCGGTGTCGTATTCGTCTACCTGCGCAAGGAGGTTGGTGAGCTGTTCGGGAGCCACGCCGCATCCCTCGCACTGCCCCTGGAACTGAAAGCGAAAGAACCATCGTGCGGAGCCCTGGCCGTTTTCTTTGCTCCAGCACGAAGCCCGTGGCTGGCAGCGCCGCGCTTCCAAGCAGGACGAGTTGCTGCTCCCAGCCGGTGAGGAACGGGAACCCGCCCGTCGCGACAGCCAGTGTTATTGGAATGAACACGAAGCTCCCGGTCGCCATGGCGAGTTGAGATGGCAGCCGCAGCAAGCGGAACGCGGCAAGCATCTGCTGTCCGGCGAACACATATCCCACGGCAGCCACAACAGCGGCAGCACGCAGCGTCAGGGCTGGCGGCGCCCCGGGTGCAAGCACCGCTGCCGCCGAGCCGACCACGATGCCAAGCGTGAGAACCGCCAGTAACAGGCGGACTCGCTTCCGCGCCTTGACGGTGACGGGCCGTCGCGGAATCGCACCGAGTCCGAACCAGAGTCCGCCCGCGCATAGTCCCAAGGCTGGAAGTGCTTCAATCGCCTCGGAGGAGGGAGTGATTCCGAGGAGGTGGGTTCCAGCCAAGTGCGCGGCGCTTCCCACTGCCATCGAAACGCAGCCTAAGGCCAGCAGCGACGTGGACCATTCACCTGCGCTCCAAGCGATGCCTAGCAGCACGGCTGTGAACGCAAGTCCCCCGATCGTGCCGAGCGCAACGAGCCACTCGGGTGGGACGGCAGCTTGGCGCGTAGGCAGGCTGAACGCCACGACGGCGAGGCCAAGGACCATTGCAGGCCACCGCAGACTCATCTGGTACACAGCCTCTATAGTCGGCGGCTCCGGCCAGCCCCTTGAGCGTTCTTCGCGACCCTGTCGTTGTCCAAGTCGGAGGACGTTTCAGCGCTTGTCCGCGAGAATCGCCTGGATCTCGTCGCGCAGGGTATCCGCGTCGATCGCTCCCGGGCCCATCTTTCGCACCACGCCGACGCCATCCAAAACGAACGTTGATGGCATGCCGCGAAGCGCGTAGCGTCGCGCCACGTCACCGTCCGGGTCAAGGACGGCGGGGAACGTTGCACCGGTCTCCTGCAGAATCCGCAGCGCATCAGCGGGCGATTCGCGCACATTCACCGCCAGGAAGGCGACGCTCCCAGAAAACTCATTGGAGATGATTTCAAAGTCCGGCAGTTCCCGCCGGCAGGGGCCACACCATGAGGCGTAGAAGTTGAGCACAACAACTTTGCCCTGCAAGTCTGACAGGCGAAGGACGTCGCCCTCATTACGGACGGAGCGGAGCGCGAAGTCCGGTGCGGGTTCATCCTGCGCGATCTGCCGCTGATCGAGGAGGCCGACCCTCGCCGCCCCGGGCTCCGGGCCGGATGGGCCAGCCCGGAACACAGCAAAACCCACGACGGCGCTGAATGCCAACGCTCCAAGGATAGTGAGAACCCAGCCGGATTTTGCTGTCGACATTGGACCCACCTCGCTATAGCCCCTGGTTAAAGTTAGCGAACCCGAAGTACTCGTTCAGCGCCGTCAGCCTGCCGCTGATCAGCAGGATTCCCAGCCCAACCATCATCACGGCGCTGCTTACCTCGAACGCGGGCATGAAGCGATTGATGCGCTTCAGGCCCTGTGAAACCCGACTAACAGCGAGGCCTGTGATGAGGAAGGGGATACTGAACCCGGCCGAGTAGGCGACCAGGAGATAGGTGCCCGTGGCCACATCCTGCGATGTTGCCGCAAGGGTGAGGATCCCGCCCAGGATTGGGCCGACGCACGGGGTCCACCCTGTCGCGAATGCGCCTCCAACCAGCGCGGAACGACCGTAGGAAACGGGCTTGCCGACGCCAGGATTGAACTGCACTGTGCGCTGAAAGATGTTGAGTTGAAGCAACCCGGTGAACCTCAGCCAGAGAACGAATAGCCCGGCCGCAAGCAGCGCCAGCCGTACCGTCGAATCCTGCAGTCTTGCCAGTTCGACGAGGAGAACGAATGCCACCACCAGGCCCATCAACAGGGCGCCCGCGACAAGCGGGGTTCGCCGCGTATGGGCTGGCACAAGGAGCGCGCCGAGCGCCAGCAGCAAGAGACCCGAGCCTTGCTCGAGGTTGCGCTGATGCTGCAGGACGAACGAACCGCCGAATCCCGCACTTGCACCGAGCGCTATGAACACGGCCGAGAGGCCGAGGACGAAGGCCACAGCGTGGGCGAAGGTCTTCCCCCGCGGAGCGGCCACAGCCTCCGCGGCGCCCGTTTCGCCCCCTTGAACGGCCGTCCCGGCAAGGTGAGTGATGTAGATCGGGACCAGCGGGAGCACGCAGGGAGAGAGGAATGACAGGACCCCGGCGGAGAACGCTACGAGTGGCCCACCTGCCCCGCCGAGGGCGACGTTCTGCCCGTCCACTCCCAGCAGCACGAAGGCCGTGACAGGCAGCGCGATGCCGAGGAAGAGGAGGAGATAGCCGATCCGTCGCGGGTCTCGAAACGCCGCCTGGGCCATCGTTCTACCTGTCATTATCGTCACCCGTCGCCGCGCCGGCTGCGGATAACGCTGGACCGCCGAGGGCGACCCGCACGTTCGCCGCCGTCACCCCGCCATGGCTTGCGTCCCACGTTGCGATTGCGTCGCGCAGGACAATCACCTGCGGCGATTGGTGTCTCACACCAGTCCGGCGTTCCACTTCCTTACTCAGGCGGCGCTGGCGCGAGACATCGATTGTTGGGAGCTCCGACCCAAGGTGCTCCATCTGCCGAAACGCCCGTGCACTGATTGGACACCACGGGTCGTGCAGAAAGATTGCCGCGTTCGCATGGAATGAGCTATCGATGACCGTGGCCAACTCCGCTTCAGATTCAAGAAAGCGGAACGGCGATACGCGTGCTGGCGCCGCGTCCTCCGCTTGCTGGCTGCCTGCGGACTTTCGCAGGAACCGAGCCAACCATGACTTCGCCGGAACGGCGCCGGACTCATCCTTGCGCGCTGGCTCTTCCGGCGTCGTCGCCGTTTCCGAAATCAGGCCGTAGCGGGTCAGTTCGCCGGTCAGCGCCTCAGCCGTGCGGAAGCCGGACAGCACGGCCACCTTCCGGCCATCGCGGTAGAAATGCAGCGCCGGGACTTCCCGGACGCACGCGCTCTGGGCCAACTCTGGCACAGCGTCGATGTTCACCTTGAGCACTCGCAGCTGCCCGGCATTTGCGGCGGCCACCCGGTCGACGTTCGGCGCCAGCGCTTTGCAGGGTCCGCACCAGTCTGCGTAGTAGTCCACCAGGACCGCCTCATGGGCCTTGATGATCTCCTCGAACCCCTCAATCGAGTCCACTTCAACTGCCGTGCTCTTTTTCATGTTCTCCCCCGGGGTAGCGGTTTGAGCTCAACGTAGGCGCCACTCTCTGGCAATTCAGTGACGGCGATCACCGGGTTCGCCACCCGGCTGAATTCGGGTGGAACAAGGTACAGAACCGGTAAGCGCGAAGCCCGGTGACGGCCATCACTGAAGTGGTAGGGCCAAGGGCGTCTGCTAGCGAGAGCAATCGCTAAATAGAAGGAGTTAGAAATGAACGCTATCGCATCAACCGGGACCGCAACTCTTCCACTGCCGAGGAGTCTAGCTCGAGGCGCAGTCGGCGGCCTAATAGGTGGCATGGCGATGGCCATGTTCTCAATGTTCGTAGCAATTTCCGAAGACGGATTCTGGGCGCCTGTCCGGGGCATCACCAGCGTTGTCTTTGGAGACGAGCACTACGGAGGGAGCTTCGCGCTCGGTTCCGTTGTGGTGGGACTGATGGGCCACATGATGAATTCATTAGTCCTCGGCGCCGTGTTTGCGCTGATCATCACGTTGCTGCTAGTGAAGGCGAGCAGCACTGTCGTGCTTGGCGCGGGCATGGTCTTCGGACTCATGGTCTGGCTCGTCATGGTGCCAGTCGTCGCCACGCAAGCACAGTCCAGCGAGTTGTTCGCTAACTCCGTGCCCGCCTGGGCGTGGGTTGTTGGCCACATCATGTTCGGCACGATCACCGCTGCCGTTTTCGTGGCGGGCCGGAAGCGCGACTAGCGCCCTGCCCAGGATGAGACGGACCGTTCAAGAGGGGCGCCGATGCAGTGCTCCTCTTGAACGACGTTTCAGGACAACATACTTAGCCGCCCAAATCAGCCAAAGCTTCCAGCGCCGCCTTGTCCAAAATCTTGATGCACCGCCGGTCGATCTCAACCCAGCCGGTGGTCTTGAATTCCACGAGCGCACGGGAGACCGTCTCGCGGGACGTACCGATCATCTCGGCCAGATCCTGGTGGCTGTGCCCGGCAACTTCGGAGCCGCGCTCGAGGTCTACAAGCAGGCGTGCGAGGCGCGTCGGCACCTGCGCGAAGGCCATCTGCTCAAGCTGATTCTCAGCTTTCAGGAGGCGCCCGGAGAGAAGTTCGATCATGTGAATGGCGACTCGCGGGTGTTGGAGAATGATCTCCTCGATGTCCACGCGGCTCATGATGCAGATGGTGCATTCTTCGGTCGCCTCAGCGATTGAGCCCGTCATTGCCTGACCGAGGACCGACATATCACCGAACGCCGTTCCCGGTCCGAGTGTCGCGAGTACGAGCTTACGGCCGTCCGGAGCGATCCGGTACAGGCTCACGTGCCCGGCCTTCAGGATAAACAACGCCTCGCCCGTTTCGCCCGGCTCATAGATGGTTTGTCCCACCTTGCACGTGGCCATCGGCAGCCGCTGGGCGATGGATCCCATCTCCTCGGGATTGATGCCCTTGAAGAGGTCGTTCTCAAGCAAGAGCGTCGCCCGGAGCCGTTCTGCCTCTGCGCCGACGTTGCGGGTGAGGTGCGTTGCGGGACGCGGCCCGAGGCGGTTCAAGAATCTCACGTGCCACCCCCAGTGCCGGCCATCGACCGTGTGATGGAGATGATACGCTCGGCCAGTTCTGAGCAGTCTGGCGTTCCGAGGCTGACGATCGTCCCCTGGAAAACGACGGCCGGGCCGCCAACCACCGACGACGGGGGCGTTTCGCCCGGGTCACCAAGGTTACGCACACGGACAGCCACAAGGCTGCGAAGCCGCTTGCACACTGAGAGGATTCTCAGGGTACGGGCGCACGCGGCACAATCGTCCGTGACCCATACATCGAGGGAAGGGAGGTCAGTCACGCCTTCTTGGTTACCCTCTCGCGTGAAACGCTTCAGTGACCTCGATCACCAATGCCGTGCAGTACCCTCGTAGAACCACCTTCGGGGGAGGACGATGCAGCATCAAAGGGCGCCCGGTGCAGCGGTCGAAGCGGGGTCATCTGAAGCGCGCACGTCTCGCTGCGCCGGTCACGAGGCGACTGCGCGTTTCAAGTTTCTCAGGCGAGGCCTCAGTGAAGAGAAGTGCCTGCGCCATGCCGTTGTCCATCGCCCATTAGCGCGGACCGCCCTTGTCACCGCGCTCGTGGTGGGCACGGTGTTGACGGCAATTAACCAGGGAAATCTATTGTTGCAAGGCACCTTTCCCGCGCAGCTCATTTGGAAGGTCCCGCTCACCTACTGCGTCCCATATTGTGTCGCGACCTGGTCGGCGCTGCGGATATCCAGGTTGAGCTAACCGGGGAACGGCTGTGCTTCGTTCTTCGCCGCAGTTCCCGCTCGAGGGAGGCTGCTGTCTTTCAGATGAAAGGCGCCGGAGCAGTAGTCGCAGATTTCGTAGGCGACGCCCGCCGCATTGAGGCCCTGAAAAAGCCGCGCCAGGCCCTTCTCCTTCGGCGACTCGGGTGCAATGAGCTTCGCCGCCCACTCGCTTCCGGCTCCGTCAAAGATGGGCTTCGCTGTGATTCCTTCCTCGGCCAGTTCGTTCGTGTAGAGTAATGCGTGGAGCGCTCGGGTGAGTCCCTCGTGGCTTTCGGTCCAAGCCTGAAGGATGACGGCGATCTTTGGTGAGTCCAAGTGGCTGACTCGTTCCAATGCTGTTTTCCTAGACGATTCGCCTGCGCCCGAATCCGCGCTGTGACCACGATCACCGTCGAACGTCCAAGCCATAGCCGATCGTAACTTTACTTCCTGGGTAATCCCCATTTCCGTGGAGCGTCCTTCTTGTCCTTCGAAACGCGTAGCTACGACCTGATCGTCATTGGCAACGGGTCTGCTGGCGACAACATTGCCCGCACCCTTGGCCGCGAGGGCAGCCGCGTCGCCGTGGTCGAAAAGACTCATCTCGGCGGCGAATGCTTAAACGATGGCTGCGTCCCCAGTAAGGCGCTGATCGACCTTTCGAAACGCGCCAGCGAGCTCAACCTCACGTGGAACGAGGTCGTCGCTCGCGTCCATGCCACGCAGCTACTGGTGCGCGGCACCGACCCCAGCGGCGGCTTCGCTAAGGACGGGGTCGAGCTGTACTGGGGTGCGGCACGATTCCGGTCGCCCACGGAGGTAGAGGTCGACGGCAAGATCCTGACCGCGAAGCAAGTCGTGGTTGCGACCGGAACTGCGCCGGGCCTACCACCAATTACGGGCCTCGCTGAGGCGAATGCCCAGACGAACCGCACGATCTTCACGCTCCCGCGCTTCCCTGCCCGGCTTGGTGTCATCGGCGGAGGGCCGATCGGCCTTGAACTTGGCCAGAGCTTCGCCCGCCTTGGCGCCGAGGTCACAGTCTTCGAAGTCGCCGACCGCATCGCCGGGACGGAGGATGCCGAAGTCTCGCTTGAGCTCACGAAGCTCTTCGAGCGCGACGGGATCCGCATCGAGACCGGCGTGCAGATCGAACGCGTTGATCGGGCGGAGGATGGCACTGTCTCGATCGTCAC
Source organism: Tepidiformales bacterium (assembly GCA_038323265.1). Taxonomy (GTDB): domain Bacteria; phylum Chloroflexota; class Dehalococcoidia; order Tepidiformales; family Tepidiformaceae; genus PNKC01. The sequence goes on along the minus strand of JBBQGT010000006.1, from coordinate 28,083 downwards.
CGGCAAGGGACGGTTCGTCGTCGATGACCTGCTCGTGGCAGCCGGCCGCGAGCCGCAAGTCCCCGAGGGGCTCGCCGAACTCGGAGTCGAACGTGACCGCCGCGGGTTCATCGCCATTTCGCCCTGCGGCAAGACGAATGTCGAAGGAATCTGGGCCGCCGGGGACATCACGGGCAAGTTTCAGTTCACGCACTACGCTGGTTACCAGGCACACCACATCGCCAAGCATTTGGAACTTGAGGTTTGCGAGCCGATCCCCGACACCCTCGTCCCCTGGGCGATCTTCACGGACCCCGAAGTCGGCCACGCCGGGATGACGGAACAGGAGGCGCGAGACGCGGGCATCGAGATCCGCATCGGCCGTCTCGATGCCGCCGAGCTTGACTGGTTCCGGACCACCTCCCAGACCGACGGGTTTGTCAAGGTCGTCGTCGATGCGAAGACCGGCGGCATCATCGGCGCGCACTTCGTCTGTGCACGCGGCAGTAGCCTCGTGGGCGAGGCTTGCCTCGCCATTCAACACGGACTCACCGCCCGACAGGTCGCCGAGACCATCCATCCCTATCCCACTGCCTCAGAACTGTTCCGCTGGGCCTGTGCGAAAGTGGCATAAGCGCGGCCAGGAGATCGGAGGGTTAGCCACTCTCCGTAGGCGGCACGCCCCGGAATCGTTGTCGAATGATTTCCGCTCCGACTTCAGCGACGCGCCGGGCTCTCCAGGTTCTGCTTTATGGCCTGCGAGATCCTGGCCAAATGCCGGGTCGGTGCCGCTTTTCAGCCCGGTCACTTCCACGGCGACCCTTCCGAAAACGCTGCGTAAAGCCCACCGGCGCCCTTTGCGATCTTGATCACTGAACTGCGACGAGCCAGTCGTATCCAATGTGCAATACGTGAAAGGATGGTCAATGTCTAAACAAAGTCAGTCCAACGCAGGATCCCGGTCGGCAAGTCGACGCACAGCCGCAGACCAGAAATCCGGCTCTGTCCGCTGGCAGCTCATCCTCCTCACCGGAGGCGTCGTCGCAATCGCGCTGGTCGCCTTCCTCTTCGTCAGCACGCGCGGTTCCAGCGCGCCCTCTGACCCCTCACTGATTGCACTGGCGTCGGCAAATGCCGCGGGGGCGGAGATCAAGGTGCTCACCGGTAGTAAGCACACGGTCTACCAGTCCACCACGCCTCTTCCCACCAGCGCGGCCCCGCGCGCCGACGGCCGGCCTACCCTGGTGTGGTTTTCGGGCACTTTCTGCGAGTTCTGCGAGCAGATGGAGCCGTATGCCCACCCCACCGCCGCCCGGTTTACCGACCGCCTCGTATTCGCAGAAAAGTCAGTGGACGACGACCGGGGCGCTGCTACACGGTATGGCGTGCGCGGTACGCCAACATTTGTGCTGATTGACGCGAAAGGCCGCGAAATTAGCCGCTTTGGCTTTCAAGGGAACGAGCAGTCGTTCGCGGCGGCCATCGAATCTGCCCTTGCGCGGCTGTCCTAAGGGAAAGGCGGTCGGCAAATGGTCCGGAACATGTGGCTTTCCAGCCGTGAGCTGGTTGCGACGGCGGCGTTTGTTGTCCTTGGAGCAGCGTGTTCAGGCGACGGATCCTCTCCCAGGGCGAGCGAGACTCCGACACCACCCCTCGCCACGGCCGTTTCGGGTGCCAACTTCTCCGATTGGCCGAACACCGACTTCACCCGGACAACCGTGGACCTGGGGGAGGTAAGCCGCGGCTGCCCAGTGCGAGATTGCATCCCTGCGCTCGATTCCGAAGGCGCCGTCACGATCCCCGCCGCCAGGGGCGGCCATGCCCGGTTCGCACCCGCGACAGCCGTTAGCTACGCTCCTCGGCTGCCCGTTGCGGTCGTCACGGTAGGTTCTCTTACGAAGGCGTACCCGCTCCACATCCTCACCTGGCACGAGGTCGTCAACGACATGTTCGGCGATCTGCCCGTCGTGGTGTCCTTCTGTCCGCTTTGCAATACCGCGATCTCTTTCGATCGGCGCGTCGGGGGTCGGACGCTGGACTTCGGCGTTTCCGGTAACCTTCGCAACTCCGACCTCATCATGTGGGACCGGCAGACCGAAAGCTGGTGGCAACAGGCGACTGGCGAAGGGATCGCCGGTGCGAACGCAGGCGAGCGGCTTCGTCCACTTTCGACAACCGTCGTTTCGTTCGCTGATTTCGCGCGGGCCCACCCCAACGGGCTGGTGCTCACGGAAGATACTGGCTTCGGGCGTTCGTATGGCATCAACCCATACGAGGGTTATGACGGGAGTTCGCGTCCGTTCCTCTTCTCGGGGAAGATCGACTCTCGTCTCCCCGGCCTCGAACGCGTGGTTGCACTGGGCCGCGATAGCGGTGGGACCGCCATAGCGTTGGGCGCGCTGGCAAGCCTCGGAGTCGTAAACCTCGTAGTCGAACAAGTTCCTATCGCGGTGTTTTGGGCAGCGGGCACGGTGTCCGTCCTGGATGCGGAGTCCATCGAGAATGCGAAAGAGATCGGCTCGGCCGCGGCCTATCAGGCTCGAATCGATGGCCGGGTCTTGCGCTTCCGGCCTGGCCCGGCCGGCGGTTCCTTCATCGACGATCAGACCGGGTCAAGCTGGAACATCCTTGGCATTGCCACGGCCGGCGAGTTGCGCGGCCGCCAACTCGCCCCGGTGCTTCACACCACGGAGTTCTGGTTCGCCTGGTCCGCCTTCCACCCCACGACGCAATTGTGGGGGCCGACCCGCTAAGAAAGGGACTGTTGGATTTGTCAGACGTGAAAACGTAAGCGTTTGCAGCTAAGGGGTCCTCTTGGTCAGCCGAACACGAAGGCACATTCGTGTGCAGGGCCGTCGTCGTCGAACGCTTTGGCAGGAAATTGTCTGCCTCATGGACAGTCGCTTGCGCGAAGGACTAAATTGCCGCATCCGCTTTGAGGGACTTTGCCATGCAACTCCGTGCGATTAACCCCACTCCCTGGCTCGACAGGCTTCAACATTAATCACGGCGTGGAAGTGACTGGAGCGGCGCGGACTCTCTACCTCTCTGGCTAAACTTCGAATGCCGCCGACGGGACCGTGATGCTTGCGGGTAACCTCGTCGCGCAGTTCGCTCAGGCGTGGGCGAACCCCAAAGACGCGCTGGCCGAGGCCCAGATGACGCGGCCAACGTTGTCCGTCTGAACTTCTTCACGACCGACGTGGATGCGTTCATGAACGCTGCGGGCGACCTTATTCCCGTGTACGCAGTAGATGGCTGCAAGCCCACCGGGACGCTCGTGGGTGTCACACGCCTCTTCGAACCAGAGAGCATGGTCGAGATCGAGGCCATCGCGGTCGCCTGAGGCTCACGAGAAATCCGTGACGGGCACTGAAATCTTGGAGTGTCAACGCGAGTAAGCGTCCTAAGCTCGTTGCTGCCCGGACTCAAACAGTTCCCGGATCACTACTACCAGTGCGTCGTCGTCTTTTCGCGAGTAGTTCTTCAGGAGTGCTTCCGCGAGCTCGACCGCACCCTCGCTCACTGCCTGTTGCAGCGAGGGCTCGGACAGGCTGAATCTGGCGCGCACTCCGTCGGAGTGCAGTACCAGAGTCCAGGGGCCGGACAGGTCGATTGTGGTCGGCCGGATCTTCGGAATCGTCGAACCGAGCATGCCGCGTTGAGTCACAAGGTGGCGTTCGTGTCCCCCGGCCCACAAATAAGACTCCACGTTGCCGACCCCGCTAACAACCAGGCTGTTTTGCCGTGTGTCGAGCACCGCTACCGTCATCACTGCCCCCCGGGTCGCGCGCAGCGCCACGTGGCAACGCTCGAGCGCCTGAGGCCCATCCCAGTCAGGATGTTCTGCTACCAAAAGCAGGGCTACTGTTGCCGCTTCGGCCGCCGACGCCCCGTGCCCGGCACCGTCGATCACCGCCATTCGATGGAGGTCTCCCTGAGATTGGAGCGACCAGCTGTCTCCACTCACCCGCTCACCCGGAAAACACTGCGCCGCGCTAGCAAGGTCGATGGTTGAAGTCAATTGAGGCATTTGAACACTACGATTCGAGTCCCCCAGGGACCTGAATCAACGTCGCAATTATCGGCCAGGCGGCGGACCATAGGAAGGCCTTGCCCCAGACCGCCACCGCTGGAAAATCCGGGGCTGAACGCCCGCGATACATCGTGAATACCCGACCCGTGGTCGGCAGCGATCACCAGCGTTGCACCGCCGCACGTGCCCACCGCCGCCATCACAGTTACCTCGCCCGCCACTGCATGATCGAGGATGTTCCTCGAGCTCGGAAACGATGAGCTCCAACTCACTGGCTCGGTGACCGGCGGCGCCGCGCGCTAGCGCGGAGATCCGGGCCTGGCGCCTGGCGGCTTCCACGTCGGCCTGGATGGCGATTTTTCGGGCAAAATCGATCAGCGCAGCCACTTACGCACCCTCACCGTGGTGCCCGCGCCGAGCTGGCTGTCTATGGACATTTCATCCATCAGCCGTTTTGTCCCGCTCAATCCAAGGCCGAGCCCCTTTCCCGAAGAGAAGCCCTGGCGGAAAGCTAACTCGATGTCCGGGATGCCAGGACCTGAATCCTTTACCACAGCTTCGATGCCCCGCTGACCGTTCAGGCTCGCAATTTCACGGACCGTCACTTCGCCTCTGCCATCGGTCGCATAGCGAACAACGTTGCGCGCGAGCTCCGAAACGGCGGTCGTGATCCGGCTCTGATCCATTGCCCCGAAGCCGATGCGTGCGGCAATGTCGCGCGCGCGCTGGCGGGCCGGCACGATATCCATCTCGCCTAAAATGGGGATCCGACTCTCAGGCTCCACGGCCAGTCACCTGACGACCCGATTCGCCGCGGCGGAGCATTGCCAACCCTTTCTCTGCGGTAAGGGCTGTGCGCACCCCTTCAAGTCCCAGGCCGAGTTCCACAAGCGTCATGGCAACCGAGGGTTGCATGCCCGCGACGACTGTCTGGGCGCCGAGCAGTCGCGCCCCAACCGCGATCTCGTGCAGCAGCCTGCCGAGGAAAGAGTCTATGGTGGCGACCAATGTCACATCGATCAGCACGCCAGTCGCGCCGAACCTTTCGAGTTGAGAGTTGAGCGCCTGCTGGAATTGCAGCGCATCCTGATCGGTGATGTCCTCGCGCACGACGGCGATCAGGGTCCCGCCAACTTTAACTATAGGAATATCGGTCATTTACGCCGGCCCGGCTGGCGCCGGCAAATCCTGTCGCGTCACTGCCAAGCCTAGCTGGGCGAAGGCGAGTTGAAGGCCCTTCGCCATGGTGGTCCTCGTTGTCACTCCGGAAAGGCTTTCTCCCAGTTGGACAAGGGTCATAGCCGTGCGTGCGCTTAGACCTACGATGATCACTTCGGCGCCAAATAGGCGAGCCGCGGCTACCGTTTCGAGCAAATGGCGCGACACGGCAGTATCCACGACGGGAACGCCGCTGATGTCCACGAGCACGATCTCGGACCCTGTTTCGACGATCCGTTCGAGCAGCCGCTCGTTCATCATCTGCGCTCGCCTCGTGTCAACGGTACCGATTAATGGGAGGGCCAGGACGCCCTCCCAGATCTGGATGACCGGAGTCTCCAATTCGTTGATCGTCTGGCGCTGCTCATCAACCATGGAGGTATCTTGGTTCACGATCGCTAGTCCTCTTCCTCGGGCGCGCAGGGGAAGCGGACGGTGAAGGTCGCGCCTTCTCCCGCCTCGCCGCTCGCGCTGATAGTTGCTTGAAGCGCGGCCGCGAGCTCGCTCGCGATGGCGAGGCCGAGGCCGAGGCCCCACGACGCCAACTGTTTGGCTTCCGGCGCACGATAGAACCGTTCAAATAGTCGGCTCTTCGCCTCCTCCGAGAGGCCAATCCCCGTGTCCGCGATATCAACCAGTACGTGATCGCCGTCATTACGGGTACAGACCGTCACGCTGCCGCCAGCCGGCGTATAACGGATGGCGTTCGAGAGCAGGTTCCCGAGGATCGATTGGAGTGCGTCGGGATCGGCAACGACGCGCGAATTGTCAGCCTGGAAAGCGACGCTGAGGGAGATCGTGCGGTCTTGCGCCGCCGGTCCCGCCCAGCGGATTGCCCTCGTTATCGCATTCTCGACGTTTAGTGGCGCAAGTTCAAGTTCGCGTACCTCGTTGCGGCTGGCTGCAACCAGTTCCTCGCGTAAAGCAAGCAGCCGCTCGATTGCCATCTCCGCATCGATTGCGCGCGAGGAGAGGTCCTCCGAAAGGCGATTGTTCTCGGCCAGAAAGTGGCGAATCGCCACCACGTTTCCCTTGGCCACGGTGAGCGGTTGGCCAAGTTCGTGGCTGATTAGGGCCAAAAGTTCTAAGCGTTCCTTTTCGGCGTGAGTCGCCACGTCAGCCCGCGCGTGCTCAGAATCGACCGCCTTCCGGGCTTCCGCCAGTCGGAATTCGGCGTACTCGGCGTAGCGGACGCCGAAGGCGATCATCACTTCGAGGAGAAATTGTTGCGAAGCGACAAGACTGCGAGGGTCGTACGCCTTAACAACAATTTGTACGCATTCGGTGTGCAGAGCCACGATTTCGTCCGGTCCGAGCCCGGCTATGGCAAACTCCTGGCTAAGCAAACTGGCCCGGTACAGTGATTCTTCGCTGCCAGTCGCGCAATATTCCGCAAGAAGCTTTGCGTAGGGACCGTTACGGGTTACGTCACCTCCGCCGGAAAGCTCGCCGCCACCAAACCGGAGTTGGCAAAGGCATCGTCAGCAGCCAAAGCGCTCTTGCTATTCACAGTTGCATCGTCCTGCACACACGGTCGCCGAACTGTAACACATGGGAGATCGTACTCGTGAGCGTTGCCCCCGAGGCGTGGGACGTGAAGTCCGACACCGGCTTCGGTCAGAGCTCGACCGCGTAAGCAGAGAGCTGTCCAAGGTCCGGTACGTAGACCGACCTGTCGCTAGTCGGCCTCGGCGGGATTGGCGAGGCGATCGTCCTCCTCCAGCAGGACGGTGACGCTTACCGGTTGAAGCAGTTCAGTACTTCGCAGCAGCAGGCCCTCGGTGGCAACGGCATCGACCTCCACCGAGCAGTACTCGCTCAACAACCGTCCGTCGTCCGTAAACCGTGAGCTTCGCGTTAGCATGTGTCACTGGGGTTCCTCCTGCTGGCTTTTGGTCTGTTCAACCGCAAACCAACAGGCTGGAGACCCCTTCTCTGTCAATAACCCTCGTGGGAACTACAGCTAGGTCACCGGAGGGCGATCGCAACCAGGGTTGGAAAGACTCGGAGCGGGCGATTTCCCACACCGATGGAAGCCTTGCGGAACTCCCCGTGGCTACCTGTGAGGTGCAGGCGTACATCTACGCCGCGAAGCAGCAGATGGCGTACGCAATGATGTTGACCGGGCACCAGATCGAAGGTTGGCGGTTGTTGCAGGAGGCGAACGCCCTTCGCCGCCGTTTCAATGACCGTTTCTGGATGCCGGACGAGCGGTACATCGCGCTCGCGCTCGATGGCAATAAGCGCCAGGTGAAGTCGATCGCGTCCAATGCGGGGCACTGCCTGGCTTCCGGCGTCGTGGCCGCCCAACACGCCGGCGACGTTGCCGCGGGCCGGTACCCCGCACGCGCGCCGGCGGTATGAGTACTACCCGCCGATTTCCCACATTCCAGCGGATGCCTCGCCATCGCTTGGGGCAAGAAACTGGACTGCGACCTTCGCGATCAGCGTCAACCAACCAGACCCGGCCGGTGTGCTGTATGCGCGCGGGAATCACAACGTTGGCCACTCGTTCTTCCTGAAAGACGGATCCCTTCACTTCGACTACAACGCTCTCGGAAAACACTCACGCGCATCCGTTCCCTGCTCCCTCTTGCCGGGCGACCACGTAATCGAGGCGCGGTTCGACAAGACAGGACGCTCGACGGGGACGATTGCCCTGAGCCTGGACGGTTCTGAGCTGGGCAGCGCCGATATACCTTTCATCGTCCGGATGCTGGGTTCAACGGGCCTGGATATCGGTTGCGACCGGCTTTCTACGGTTGTGGATGACTATGAAGGACCGTTCTCCTTCCAGGGCGAATCGAAAAGGCGACCTTCGAGATTCGAAGCGACCCCGACAAGACCGATTTGGCGGTACTTGCGCGGACCGAACTGGCGAAGGAATAGCTACGGCTTGCCGGGAGCGTGTTCCGACTGCGCACCGAAGAAAGCGAGCAGGGCCTGGGCCATGGCCTGCTGAATCTCGTTTTCGTTCCAAGCCCGCGTGGCCTGCATCAGGTCGAACGACTCGAACGAGCATGTGACGTCGGCTGCTGCGAGCAGGAAGGCGCGGGAGTGCTGCGGGAGGCGGTCCAATTCAGGCCGGAACTGGCGTTCTAACTGCCGTCGCAAGTGCTCGCGGCTCAAGGCGAGTTCTTCGGCCAGCACCGGATGGAAGGGCGCTCGAAGCCGTGATACCCGCGCGGCTGGCGCGATTGCGGTATAGAGCGCGGCCCGCTGGGACGCAAGGTTTTCGATGCGGGAGTGAAGCGGACCTTGTCCGATGTCGGGGACTTCTAACAAGTGTCGGACGCGCTCCTGTTGACGGGCAATCGCTGTGCGATCGAGGTCGTCCAGGTCTTCGAAGTAGCGAAACACCGAGCGGCGAGACACGCCCGACCGCTCTGCCACTGCCTGCGCGCCAGGGCGCAGGTTCCCTTCAGCGTAGAAATCGAGCAGGGCATCAACAACCGCCAGCCGGTTTCGGTCGCGCCAGGCGTGTCTGCCGTCCAGGCCAGCCGTTGACGGAGCTTCGGAATCGGGAACTGCAGATGTGGGAGAGTTGGCCACAGGCCATTCTTTGTCGAACGGTTCGCGAACGCAAGGACAAATGGCATCGCGGGTGCCATAACCTGGTCCAGGGCGAATTGCTGGGTTCACCCGGCTCAGCTATGGATAGTCGATGGAGCGCCGCCAATAACCTGGTGCCCTCGGTCGCTACCTACCCGCTTCAACTCGACGCTGGATTCAATTCGACGACCGCCGTCGCGACTCGCACCCTGGGGGTCGCCTGCCAGCGTGATGGCCCACAACCTGCCCGAGGGCAAATGTACCGGCCGCCGCAGACAAGAGCCGCGTGATCCGTTGCAGCCTGGCCCTTCTACAGAAGGGCCGCTCAACGCGATCCCGCGGAGAAGGGCGCTAACCGGGCTTCGATTGCTCCGGGTCAACGGGCGTTGACGCTACCGCAAATTCACCGCTTAGCGCACCCATATCATTGGGGGTGAGAACCTGCCGCGGCCGGAGGAGGCCGAGGCGTGGCTTGCGGACGCGATACGCAGTTACGGCTCCGGCGTCGTCCACTTCGACGCCATCGATCCTTCCAAGCCGTTGTCCGTCCTTCGTAAACACGGGCCGCCGTCGCAGCTCGCGGCCGGCTTGGAGTCGCGACAGTAGCCACTTGTCGTGAACCGCAATGCGCGCATCCGACATGCTCTGAATCGTGAGTGCGTCCAAGTCGAACTTCCCAATGGCGGCTGCCGGGATGACCACGGAAAGTTCGGGGACTTCACCCTCGGACATCACGACAAGCGATATTTGATGACTGGATGGATCGACAAGGATATCGACGGGACGGCCAATGACCTTCCCCAAGTCGGTGGCGAGAACCTGCCGCTTAGCGATCGAACTCAACTTCAACATCTGTCATGTCTCCTTTCGGGGGTTGGGGACGCGTGATCCGCGACGCGACCAAGTGCCGCGGTTTTGCTCTTCGCGATAAGTGCGGTGAGAACCGCAGTTTTTACATCGTCCATGGACACTTCCGCCCTCAGGACGCTGGAGTTTCCAATGGTGGATACAGGTTTCTTCAGTCATAACGGAAACCACGTTCGCCTCCTCTTTAGTGTGGGACGCAGTGTTACAGCGCGTGCACAGCACTCCGGAACCTGTGAAGTTCATGAGAGCGTCCGATGGAGATGGAGTATGGTGAAAGCGGCTGGCTAGCCGACTGCTAGGCCGCGAAGAGCGGAACTTCTTGCAGTGCGAGGTGACCTTCGATGGGCTGCCACGGCCGGTTGCGGAATGCGCGGGGGCCATGCAGAACTCGAACGACCTGAATACGATTGGTGAACATTGGCGTCTCCCTTTCATGGACGTTATTGGGAGACTGTCGTCTCCGAATGTCTGCGAGGTTAGCTGACGGGTTCGGCGTCGGTAGTCGCCTTCGCACACTTTGTGCGATACACCCCAAGTTGGGTTGGGTCCCCCGCTTCAACAAATGTTGAATTCGACAACTAGAGTGTACCACAAATTGGCTCGCCCTACCAGTGACGAGCTACTACTCGTCGTCTCGGCGGCCTTCGAGCGTCAGGTGGCTTCGCGCTCTGGAGACTGCGGCGGCGGGTCCAAACACGGTTAGCTGGTCACCAAGTTCGATGAGCGTTTTCCCGGTGGGCAAGAACCCCCTGCCCGCTCGCCGAATGAGCATGACAATTGAACCGCGAAGCTCCGCGCTTCGCTCCAAGGTTGTTTGCGCCTGGGGGTTCGTCACCGTTATCCGCACTGCCTCGAGCCCTTCTTCTGGCGCCGCCAGCGCATCGACGTTCGGCGCCCCGGTCAGCACGGCTGCCAATTCCGCCGCCACGGCCTCGTTCGGGTTGACGACGAGGACGCCCGCCGCTTCGAAGACGCTAAAATTCGCAGCGTTCTCTACCCGAGCCACCACTCGTTTGCACCCCAGGACCGTTTTCGCCTGTTGTGCCGCCAGGAGCGCCCGGTCGTCGTTGGCGAGCGCGATCACGAACGCCATTGCCTCGCCAACGCCCGCGCGCTTCAGCACATCGACGTCTCGCGCATCTCCACGCAGGACGTCGAAGCCCTCTTTTCGAGCCAACATCACCACCTGATCGTCATCTTCGATGAGCAGGACATTTTGGCCGGAAGCCACCAGCTTCCCGGCCAGTCGCCTGCCAGCTTCGCCGGCACCCGCAATCACAGTAGTCAAAGGATAAACCCGCAGCCATCGGGCAAGTAGGCCCGCTACGGTGGATTCTACGAGGATCGTGGCTCCGATCACGATGAAGACAGCAGCGACGAACTCGGCCTCGTTCGTGCCCAGGTTGCCGCCGGCTTCCACCGCCACAATGCCGGCGAGCGACGCGGCTACCACGCCCCGTGGGCCGATGAGCGCCACGAACGCGCGCTCGCGCAAGGAAAGGTTAGAGCGAAGCGTCGCCAGCACGACGAGGAGGGGGCGTACCAACAGCGCCAAAACCACCGTGACCAAAAGTCCCGGACCGAGCAGGCCTCGTAGCTCCCCTACGTCGACCTGGGCGGCGAGCAACACGTAAACGGCCGCAACCAGGAAGGCCATGACGTGGTGTTGGAAATCATCAAGCGCTTCGCGGTGCGGCAGCGGCAGGTTCCCCAGGGCGATGCCCAGCACCACCATCGCCGTCAGTCCCGCTTCGTGTGCAATCGATTCTGCGACGGCGAACGCTACCACCGCGCCACCGACTCCCAGCAGCGATATTTCGCGGGGGGACAGGCGGCGCACAAGGAGGGGGACGGCCGCCACCAGAAGCGCACCGACCGCGCCCACAACCAGGCCCACCGCGACCCGCCCGGCCACCCAGCCAACTGGCCCGGCAGGGTCTACCGATTCGGAGAGCGCCAGTTGGAGGAGAAAGAGCGTAAGGAGCGCCCCGAAGGGGTCGATGATTACGCCTTCGCCCAACAGGGTGACTCTGATTCGGTCGTTGACTCGCACCGCACGGAGGAGCGGGGTCACAACGCTTGGGCCTGTCACGCACACCAGCGCGCCGAACAACGCCGCCACGCGCCACGGGAAATCGAGCAGATAGTGCGATGCGATCATGCCGCCCACGGGCGTGACGATGAGGCCCAGGATAACCAGGTTCCGGACCACCGGCCCCATGAGTCGAAGCAGGCGCCAATTAAGCGCTGTGCCGCCCTCGAAAACGATCAGTGCGACCGAGAGGACCACGGCTACCTCGATCAGCGGTTCAATTTTGTGCGAGTCGATCAGGTTCAAGCCGTCTGGCCCAGAGAGGACACCCAGAGCCAGGAGCAGCACCGGGACCGGGATCGGCAACCGCCGCGAGGTGATCTGGGAAAATGCCGCCGCGGCGGCAACTACCGCGGCCGCTCGTAACGCCGATTCGATTTCCATCAGGGGCGGAGTCTACCGGAGCAACCTGACGACCGTGCGACTTTTGGCGTGACAGCGGAGCGCTTCGCACCGCTCACCACGCTCTGTCGGGTGAATCTCCTCACCGCCGGAACTTCGGCCTCGCCACCGGTCACGGTGTGGCCCGCATGGGGTCAGCCTCTCGCGCTGCGCTGGGCAAGTGGAGGACCGCGACTGCTTAACGAACAGCAGCTGAGCGCAGCTACTTAGCCATCAACCTACAGAGAGGACATCGCTGAGCACCGTGTCTTCGTAGCCTTGTTTCGACAGACAAGCGAGGAGATGATTTGGGCAGAACGACTCATCGTCGGCGAGACGGGAATCGAATGGAGGACTCATGGGATTGTTGACCTGGATTCTCATTGGCCTGGTGGCCGGCCTTTTGGCAGAGTTCATCCTCGGCGGCGGAAGCGGGATCGGGCTGCGCGGAATAGTCATAACGACACTGTTGGGCGTGGTCGGGGCGATCGTCGGGGGCTTCGTCAGCGTGGCGCTCGGCTATGGCGACGTTACGGGCTTTAACGTCCGGAGCCTGGTTATCGCCACCCTCGGCGCCATCGCGGTCATCGTCGTGGTCCGGGCGGTGTCGTCAGGCCGAGGTAACCGCCGTGGGCGGATCTAAGTTCCCCGACGGCGCCTCGCCGGATGGCTCGACCCGGGCGGCCCTCGCTGCCCAGGAGCGTCCTGGTGAACGGGACGCTAGTCTTCAAGGCGCTAGCGACTTGAGGCAGACCTCCTGGAGCGGCTTGCGCCTGAACGATCGCAACAGGAACCTCTTGTCGTAGGTTACGGACGCAGCACGGCCCGATACTGGCGCCGCTATAGTTTCCTGGTGGTGAGTGAGACGTCGCCGGTGACTGATGAGCGCGGGGACTCGTCCTCACCGTTCTCGGTGCTCCGTCATTCCCAGTACCGCCTGCTGTTCATCGGTTCGACGCTAGCCATGCTCGCGTTTGGGATGATGAACGTCGTCCAGGGAGTGGTTGCATTCGAGTTGACGGGCAGAAACAGCGCCGTGGGCTTCGTCTCGCTGGGTCAGGGCATCGCGATGCTTTTTCTCAGCCCGGTAGGCGGTGCGCTGAGCGACCGCATCTCGAAACGCCGACTGCTACTGATCGCCCAAACAGCGATAGGGATCATGTTCGGCGTGATTGCCGTGCTCATCTTCGCCGGGGTGTTGACAATCTGGATTCTCGCGTTCTGTACGCTCATCCTCGGCTGCATGTTTGCGATCATGGGACCGACCAGGCAGGCCTGGATTGGCGATCTTCTGAGGGGGCCTGAGCTGGCACACGGTGTCGCTTTGCAACAACTGATGATGAATGCCACGAGGATCGTCGGACCGCTGCTCGCCGGCGCACTGCTGGCCGCGAGTTTCATTGGCTCGGGAGGGGTCTACGTGGCCATGGCCGTGACCTTCGGTCTGGTCGTATCTGTACTCGCGCTCACGCAGCCCACCCCGCCTCTTCCGAAGCTAGTTCCCACCTCGGTCCTTGGCGACCTGAAGGAAGGGATGAAGTACATCGCTTCCAACCCGGAAGTACGACTGCTGACCCTGGTGTTTGGCGGCGTGGTGCTGAGCGGATTTTCGTATCAGACAGTGATGCCCGGTTTCCTGGAGAACCAGCTCCACCATCCAGCCAGCCAACTGGGGCTGCTCTACGGCACGACTGCGGTAGGAGGAATCGTGACCAGTCTGGTCATTGCCATGCATCAACCGGGCAGACCCGAGTCGCTGATGCTGGTATTCGGTGGCGCGCTCTCGGGCTCCCTCCTGCTGTTGTCGATCGCCCCAACGTTCGTGGTGGCGCTGTTGGTCGCCTCATTGGTCGGGGCTTCGTCCAGCGGGTTTCAGATGCTAAACAATGTGACATTGATGAGGCGAACATCGCCGCAGTTTTTCGGGCGGGTGATGGCAGTCACGATGATGGCCTTTGGCTTAAACGCCATCGTCGCCTATCCAGTCGGGGCGATTGCCGACCAGGTCGGCGAGCGCTCGACACTGGCGGGCATTGCGATGGTCAGCTTGGTGGTGGTGCTCTGCGGAGGGCTTGCCCGGACGCGCATTGCGGTCAACGAGAGGGTATTGAGCGGGTCGGAAAGTTAGGTGGTTAAGCAGCGCTGCCGGTCTGACGCCCATCTCCCTGGGAATAGCCCCTGAGACCATTCGCTAGTAGCGGGCAGACGGATCTGTCATCATGCGGTCGTGGAACTGGAACTTCAGACGTCCGCCAGCGCTGCGGCGAGTCCGGCGGCCGGGCTTTCGCCACGCGAAGGCGAGGTTCTCCGTGCCTGGTATCTGGAAACGCTGGGTCCGTGGCGCGCTGCGGACCGGGCATGGATCGGTGATGTTCATATCGAACTCGACAATCTCCGAGCGATCATTCCCTTCGTTGCACCGGTCGATCCGGAGACCGCCCAGCAACTCGCGTGCGTGATCGGGCGCTACCTCGATGCGGTCCAGGGGTACCGTTCTGGAATCGCCGAACTGCAGCGGTTCGCTGCCGAAGTACGGCCGGAAACGCCAGCCCGCGTTACCCTCCTCACCACGCTCGCCCATCTCCACCTTCGAATCGGCGACGTTGCTGCGGCGCGACTGGCCCTCGACGAAGCCAGCGGCGTGAACGCGCGCACCGGTAGCCCCCAGTGGGATGATGGCGGGCTCGCCCGGACGGCCGGTGAAATCGCGATGCGCAGCGACCAGGCAAGGACCGCCGCATCGATAGCGGAAGCAGCGCTTGGCCAGGAACTCTCCCCCCGAGCGAAGGCGCGGATGTGGAATCTGTTGGGTCTTGCGAGGTCCGCCCTTGGAGACTTGCGCGGAGCCTTCGCGGCGTTTGAAGCGGAGCGGGACGAGCACCATGCCGCGGGGCACGAAGCGTTCCTTGCCGGGGCCGAGGGAAACCTCGCCGAGATCGCCCTCAGGCTCGGTGATACGGCCGCCGCGGCAAGACACCAGCACGCCTGCCTCGAGTTGGCGCTTGCCCTCGGACAGCCCGTGATGGTCGCCTATTCGCTCATCGTCGCCGCATGGTGCAAGGCGTGGGTCCGGCAGCCTCGATCCAGCTTGAGGTTGGCCGGCTCGGCGTTGTGGCATTGAGGACACCAGGCTTCCAATCCTGGGGGTAGGGCGCCACCGGGCTTCGCACCTAAATGGGCTTGGCGGACGCAACAGGAGACGATGAATTACGAGCACCTCGTGAGATTAGGCAAGGTCGAAGCGATCAAGACTCATCACCTTGTCCCACGCAGCGACGAAGTCCCGCACGAACGTCTGCTGCGAATCGTGACATGCATAGACTTCCGCGATTGCTCGGAGCTCGGAGTTCGAGCCGAAGACGAGGTCTACCCTGGCGCCGGTCCATTTGAGCTCGCCGGTCGCACGGTCATGTCCCTCGAACGCATCCTCCAGGAGGGTCGCGTTGGCGAACGCGAAAACGGATGTGGAGGACGCCGTCCATTCGGTGTTCACGTCGAGCAAGTTCACAAAGAAATCATTGGTCAACGTTTCAGGACGCTTCGTGAAGACGCCGAGCTGGGACTGCCCGGCGTTCGCGTTCAGGACGCGCATGCCTCCGACAAGCACCGTCATCTCGGGAGCGGTCAACGTCAGCATGTGGGCCCGGTCCACCAGCAGTTCCTCTGCCGATTTTCGGTACCGGGTTGTGCGGTAGTTGCGGAACCCGTCCGCGGCGGGTTCAAGCACCGCAAACGACTCGACGTCGGTTTGCTCCTGCGAGGCGTCCGTGCGCCCGGGTCTAAAGGGAACCTGCACGTCGTGCCCGGCGTTTTTCGCAGCCTGCTCGACGCCTGCACAGCCGCCCAGGACGATCAGGTCAGCGAGGGAGACCTTCTTCCCGCTGGTCTGCGAGTTGTTGAATCCCGTTTGGATCTGCTCCAGCGTCCGCAGCACGGTTCCCAGTTCGGCCGGGTTGTTCACTTCCCAGTCGTTCTGCGGCGCGAGGCGGATGCGCGCCCCATTCGCCCCACCGCGCTTGTCCGTGCGGCGGAACGTCGACGCCGATGCCCACGCTGTCGAGACCAGTTGGGAAACCGACAATCCCGATGCGAGGAGCTTGCCCTTGAGGTCAGCTATCTCCTGCTCTCCGACCAGTTCGTGATCGACGTTGGGGACGGGGTCTTGCCACAACAGGGGCTGCGCGGGGACGAGCGCGCCGAGATACCGCGCGCGGGGCCCCATGTCGCGGTGCGTCAGCTTATACCACGCCCTGGCGAAGGCGTCTGCAAACTCCTCCGGATTCTCGTGGAAGCGCTTCGAAATCGGTGCATAAACGGGGTCCATCCTGAGCGCGAGGTCCGTCGTGAGCATCATCGGGGCGTGCGCCCTCGACGGGTCGTGAGCATCCGGCACGGTACCCACTGCCGACGCATCCGAGGGGGTCCATTGTGACGCCCCGGCGGGGCTCTTCATCGGCTCCCATTCGTAGCCGTGCAGGTTTTCGAGGAAGTTGTTGTCCCACTTCACCGGGTCGGTGGTCCATGCACCCTCCAACCCGCTGGTGATGGTGTCCACGCCTTTACCGCTGCCGAAGCTGTTCTTCCAGCCGAAGCCCTGCTCCTCCAGGCTGGCACTTTCCGGTTCGGGCCCGACGTGCCCGACCGGCTGGGCAGCGCCGTGAGCTTTGCCGAAGGTGTGTCCGCCGGCGATGAGCGCGACCGTCTCTTCGTCATTCATCGCCATGCGCCGGAACGTCTCGCGGATATCCCTTGCTGCGGCAAGCGGATCCGGCACGCCGTTTGGCCCCTCCGGGTTCACATAGATCAGGCCCATCTGCACAGCGCCGAGCGGCTCCTGGAGTTCCCGGTCGCCGCTGTAGCGCTCGTCTCCAAGCCAGGTGTCCTCTGGCCCCCAGTTCGAGTCATCGGGCTCCCAGACGTCCACGCGCCCGCCACCAAAACCGAACGTCTTGAATCCCATGGACTCAAGGGCGCGGTTGCCCGCGTAGACCATCAGGTCGGCCCACGAGATTTTCCGGCCGTACTTCTGCTTGATCGGCCAGAGCAGCCGGCGCGCCTTGTCGAGGTTCACGTTGTCGGGCCAGCTGTTGAGGGGCGCAAAGCGCTGGGTGCCGGCGGATGCGCCGCCGCGGCCGTCGTGAATGCGGTACGTGCCTGCGCTGTGCCACGCCATCCGGATGAAGAACGGACCATAGTGGCCGTAGTCGGCCGGCCACCAGTCTTGCGACGTGGTCATCAACGCATCGAGGTCCTTGGTGAGGGCATCCAGGTCGAGTGTGTTGAACTCCTCAGCGTAGTTGAACTCCTCGCCCATAGGATTTGAGAGAGGGGAGTTCTGATGGAGAATCTTCAGGTTCAACTGATTCGGCCACCATCCCTGGTTTGTGGTCATGTGTTTCCCCTTATGGCTATTTTGGTGAATGCGCCCGCGTATCAGATTTCATAACAGGCCAATCGCTGCTCGTCGATGGAGTGTCACCATCATGACCTCCACCACTATCTTCCGGCGGCACTGGCGAGCCAGCCGTTCAGCGGCGACACAAGGCCGTTGTAGTGTGCCAGCGGCGGCTAGAGGGGCCTCAGGGTCTGCCCAGCGCCACGGCAGATCTCAACATGTGCGGAGGTCCTTCATCCTGCGGTCCGCGCCATAGATTGGGTCTTCCCCATCCCGCTGCAAGGCAGGCACAGCTCTTCCATGTAGTTTTTACCATGTACTATGCGCAGGCTCATCGTTGACTTCCTCGGCTCGGCTTGGCGATATTCGACAAGCGAACTTTAGCAGGGCTGGCATGACCCTCGCCACGACGACCGGATCGTGCGACTGAGTCGGTTTGGCGACTCCTTGTCGCAGCTTTCGCCGTGCGCCGCCTTGGAAGGGGCCTGCTAACGCATCGCAGAATGTCATCGAGGGAGGCCGCGACGAGCGCGGCCCGGTAGCCCGCGCTAACCCTGCTTTCCTCGGTGGCGATGAACTTGCTGCGCGATGAACTTGCTGCGCGATGTATGCGAGGCCGTAGCCAGGGACCCGTCTCACGACCTTGCAACACCAACCACCGTTTGATCGCATATCATGAAAAGGACAACACGAGCCGTGGCCAGTCGTATGAGGTGTAACGATGGATAACAACCTTCTGCCCGAAGACCAGGCGTTGGACTTGGTATACAACTACATGACGAGCGAAGGGAAAGTCAGCACGAACACAGGAAATCCTGGATTCGGGAATTATTCCTGCATTGAAGGGATTTACTGTGCGGCCGGGAAAAGTCTCTGACTCTATCTACGGCGGAAAAGTCGAATTCACAAATAAGGACGGCACCCTTGTCGAAGTCGAAAACCCTCGGCTTGTGACACGGGATGGGAGGCCGCTGCGGCTCATGGTCAGGACACAGCGGATCTCGACACACGACATCAACAGGGGGGAGATCCCGTTCAAGGATCAGATTCTTGCGGCGAACCACAACTACATGAGACGGTTGGTTGAGCCTTCAATAGGCACATCGCAATTTGAGGTACCTGGCCTTGAGGATAACGACGTCGTCATCGCTGCCGAGAATCTGCAGCTCATCCCTGTCGAAAACATATTCAGGGCATACATGGCGAAGAGTTCAACTTCAACATCGATGTATCAGGCATGGAAACGCGGAGACAAGATGTTTGCAGGACATATTATGCCTGAAGGTCTGGTTGCGAATGGCCCGCTTCCATACGTCATGGACACTCCTTCGACGAAGTCTGAAGACCACGACTTGACATCGTCCCCCGACGAGATGATACAGCAAGGCCACATTACGCATACACAGTATACGGCACTACGCAATAGTGGACTGGTTGCATTCGGAATGGCGGCGCAGTTTCTTCGCAGCAAAGGCATCATCGTTGTCGATACAAAATTCGAACACGGCATCAACAAAGACGGAATGATTGTGAGCCAGGACGAGATCCTGACGATGGATTCGTCCAGGTTCTGGTTAGCATCAGACTATGATGCGCAGACGGAGCGATTCGATTGGGGAGAGCTCGAAGAACTGAATCCGAAATCATACTCCAAGGAATTCGCGCGTGGGTTTTCTGAGGGAGAAACAGGATATACCGACGAGCAGCGGATAGTCATCGCTGCGCGATACGTCATCGGCATACAGGAATTGCTTGGTAAGCGATTTGAGCCAGACATGCGGCCTCGTGATGAACGGGTCGTGAGCGGATTGCAGAAGATAGTGGAGAATCTAGCCGCGCGATAACAACAGCAACATACCTTACGTTCGCGAGCGATCGACCATAAGATTGTCGCCAGCCTCGTGGAGTATCCCCACTGATCCGGCCGGGCTGCAAAAGCGACCCTCGGCCCCAGCAGCGCCACACCGGCGGAAAACGCACCTGTGATGCCGGCGAGTTCCCGCTAAAGCTTGTACTCGGCGGTCAGTTGAGAGTCAGAGGCCAACCGGCATCGTCTTCGGCTGAGACGAGCACCTCCAATGTGTGGTCAGCGTCACGTCGCGGCGCACGAATTCGGCGCGGTCTTCATGGAACGGTGTAGCGACCATTCGAAAGCAGATGGGTGGGGGGCGTGGCGTATGCGGTGCGTGCGCTGAGCCTAGGAGGTCAGCGGCGGTCTGCCAAACGGGGTGCCCGCTGACTTCGACGGTGCTGGCCTGCCTGGCGCGCTTGGCGGACAGCTTGGGGCAATCGTCATCTATTCTTTTGGGCATACATGGTGCTCTCTCGCAATGGTGTCTTTTGCGCTACCGACGGTGCGGAGAGACTCGTTTGGTGGACCGGGCAGAAGCCTGGCATCGCACCACTTGCTGACGCGCGCGGTCGCGGCTCCGGGGCGGGCACTCAGCAATCGGCATTAGCACTTAGCACTTAGCTCTGAGTACTGAGCACTGAGCACTGAGCACTCGCGATTTTACACGCTAGCGTGTAAAGTGGGTTTATGAGGGACGGCTGGGATGCGCGCGAGATCGCCGAACTGCGCGCTGCGCTGGGGCTTTCGCAGGCGGAGTTCGCGCGCGCTTTGGGAGTGCGCCAGCAGACGGTGAGCGAGTGGGAAACTGGGCGCTACGCTCCGCGCGGGGCGAGCGCGAGGATGCTCGGAATCCTCGCTGAGGAGCGCGCGCCTTACGACGTGAGCGAAAGCGCCGAGGGCCGCGGCGCACCGAAGGGCGACGGTTGAAGGCGGATTCAGCGTTCGCCGCCGAGCGCGAATCCGATGTCTCGGCGCGCTGGGCGGCGGGCTTTCGCGGGGCGCTGCGGCTGGAGGACGGGCGCGCCCTGAAAGTCATCTTCCCGGGCGTGCCGGGCGGCGGTAGCGGGCCCGATTTCAAGGGCGCGATCCTGGACGCCGGCGGGGACTTTCTGCGCGGGGATGTCGAGATCCACCTGTTGGCCAGCGGTTGGCGGACGCACGGCCACCACCTGGATGTGGCCTACGCCGGCGTAGTGCTGCATGCCGTGGCGGCGAACGACACCGGCGCCCTGGCTACCCTGCACTTCAGCGGGCGGGCAATTCCCGTGCTCGTGTTGCCCGCCGAGGAGGGGCAGACGGCCTTCCCGCCGCCGTTCACGCCGCCCTGTGCGCTGGCGGCGGCCCAGGGGCGGGCTTCCCGCGAGTCGCTCGAACGGCTGGGCTTGCGGAGGCTGCGGATGAAAGCTGCGCGGGCCGGGCCGCTGGTCGCCGCTTCGGGTTCCGGCCAGGCGCTTTACGCATTGTCGCTGGAGATCCTTGGTGGGCCGCCAAATCGAGCGCCATTTGCCTCGCTTGCGCGGCGGCTGCCGCTGGCCGCCCTGGCCGAGCGGGTGGAACGCGCGCCGATCCCGCGCCAGCGGCTGATCGCCGCTGAACTGCGGGGGGCAGCCGCCACCCTCGCCGTGCGCCGTGCTGGCCTTCGCCCAATGGCCTCGCCGGTGCGCCGTCTCGAGGTGGCCGCGGCTGTTATCCACCGGTGGTGGCCCGAGGGAGCAGCGATGGGCTGGCCGGCCGCCTTGCCCGCCGGCGCTGGGCTGCCCACGCCGCTGCCGCCGGGCCTCGGACGTTCGTTGGCAATAGAGCTCTGGGTGAACGCTGTCCTGCCAGTGGCGCTCGCAGCGAAGGAGTGGCCCGAGGCGGAATGCGAGTCGGAGCTGTTGGCCCTCCCTTCGCCGGGGACGTACGGCAAGCTCAAGCGCCTCGATGACTGGCTTGGGGCAGGCGACGAAGCGCCTTTTCGAACGGCCGCGCGCCTCCAGGGCGGCATCCTGTTGCACGCCGATTACTGCACGAAGGGGATGTGCGGGCGCTGTCCGCTGAGCAGTTAGTTGAGAGCGGGAGCGAAGTTCGCGGGCGCTATTTCGTGGGCGAAACGAGGCCGGCGGGCAGCTGCGAGATGTCGATCGTCTTGCGCGCCGGCAGTTCGCCGACCGAGGCAGCGCTGGCGGACGCTGGCGCGGCAGCACGGCCGGTCCGGCCGAGGTAGGCGTTGGTGCGGGGCTGCTGGGCTTCGCTCACCCCGCTCACGCGGTTCGTACCGGTGGCGAAGTGGATCTCAGCGGCAGCGGCGGGGTTGGCGCGCAGCCGCGAGACGCCGCAGCTGCTCAGCGTTGCCGAGCCAGCAGCCTGGAGCTCAACGTTGGCGCAGGAGGCGGCACTTGCCGGTTGGGCCGCCGTGCCGGCTCCAGCGATTCCCAGGACGAGCAACGTCAGGCTCGCGATGCCAACCGCCAGCACTCGCCGGGACCGTGCCATGCCCGTAAGGGAAACGCCCACCAGATGCCTCCAGAAACCCGTATTGCAACGGTGTAGCTACCGTAGCGCAACCGCCGCGCCTTGAGAACACCCAAACGGCCGAAAAACGCCCTGCACCGGCAGTTCTAACGAAGTTCTTGAGGTCAAAAACGGAAACAGGCTGGGAGCGCGCCAGTGGAGAGCCGGTAGCGAGGGACCCGCGGAGGTGCCTGGTACCAGCGTACGCAGCTCGGGCGGGATGCGAGGCTTCCGGCACTGAGCACTGAGCACTAAGCACTAAGCGCCGGGGTACTTCAACCCGGCCGCAGCCGGGTAGACTGGCCCCATGGCCAGTTTTACGGACCGCTACGGACTTCCGCTCTCCACCAGCTCGGCGAGCGCCGCCGAAACATATTCGACCGCGATCGACTACGCGCTTGCCTCCGATTCGCCAGCCGAGCGCACGTTCGACCTGGCGATCGCGGAAGACGAGGGCTTCGCTCTGCCGCACGCAGGGAAGGCGCGGCTCGCCCAGTTTCGCGGTGACCTGGCGGCTGCGCGGACCGAAATTGGGCGCGCGGGTGATTTAGCCGCCGGGGCCACGCGGCGCGAGCAGCAGCACATCGCCTGCCTGGCGGCGGCGATCGGCGGCGATTCGCCGAAAGCCCTCGAGCTGTTGCGCGAGCACGTCGCCGAGTTCCCGCTGGATGCCTTCGTGCTCTCGCAGGCCTGCGGCGTCTACGGCCTGATCGGGTTCAGCGGCCGGCTGACGCGCAACGAGGAGCAACTGGCACTGGTCGAACCGCTGGCCGCGGCCTACGGCGAAGACTGGTGGTTCCTTTCGCAGCACGCCTTCGCCCTGAACGAACTGTTCCGCCACGAAGAGGCGCGCGAGCTGACTGAGCGCTCGCTGAAGCAGAACGCACGCAACGGCCACGCCTCCCATGTGATGGCGCACGTCCACTACGAGACCGGCGACGTGGCGGGCGGCGCGACCTTCCTCCATGAGTGGTTGCCGGGCTACAACCCCGGCGCGCAGCTCTTCGGGCACCTCAACTGGCACCTCGCGCTGTTCGAATTGTCGGCGGGCAACACGGCGCGGGCGTTGGAGGTTTACAGCACGGTGTTGCGCCCACCGGGGCCTCCCGGGGCGGCGGCGCTCGGCGTTATCGCCGATTCAAGCGCGCTGCTCTGGCGCGCGGCGATGAGCGGCGAAGACCCGGAATCGCTGCCCTGGAGCGAGGTGGCAGAGTTCGCCGCGCGCTCCTTCCCCAGGCCGGCGATTACCTGGGCCGATATGCACTGTGCCCTGGCCTATGCGGGGGCGAAGGATTCGGCGCGGCTGGGCCAGCATATCGATGGGCTGCGAGAGCGGGCGGAGAGCGGCAAGGTGGCCGCCGGACCGATGGTCGTGAAGCTCGCTGAAGGCATCGCTGCCTACGGCGCGGGCGATTACGAATCCGCGGTGTCGCTGCTCGAACCGATCGCTTCGGAGGTGATCCGCATCGGCGGCAGCCACGCCCAGCGCGACGTGTTCGAAGAGACGCTGCTGGAGTCGTATCTGCGGGCAGGCCGCTTCGAACCGGCCGAAGCGCTGCTCAAGGCACGCCTCGAACGTCGCCCCAACCCTCGCGACGAACGCTGGTTGGCGCGGGTGCATGGGGGCACTTCGAAGCAGAACGGCACAGACCGCTAAAGGGGCCGGGCCTACGGGTATCCGGAGCGGGAGCACCGGCACTTTTCGCTCACGGAGTGAGCGGCGCTCACTCGAGGCCCGCGTGCGGACCCGGCGCTACTTCACCTGGGACATGTGGACGGTGTACCACGCGGTTGCCTGGGGGGCGCCACCGGGTGGGCCCGCGTTGTGCTGTTCAATCCGGTCGATGTTGAACTCGGCCCCGGGCATCAGCAGCACTTCCCGTTCGCCCGCTCCGTAGATCGAGAGCCCTTCAACCTGGCGGCCGTTGGTGACGTTGAGGACGCACATGACGTGGATGCTCTGGGTCTGTTGCGGCGGCTGTTCACCGAGACCCTGCGCGAAATTTTCCGCTGGTTCCTGTGTCGAGGCAGAACTGCCGAAGGCGTCGAACCTCATGGTCTTCTTGTCCTGGTAGGTCGCTTTGAAGCTCGCCTGGCTCTCTCGTGAGCCACGGTAGGTGGTGGTTACCCTGCGTGGGAGCTTGCTGAAAGCCTGCATCATTGCCCCAGCGTGCAGTGCTCCCATTTGGCTTAGCTCCTTCTGCGAGCGCGGCATTTGCTGCGCGGCCTTCTCTCCGATCTTGCCCTGCTGAGCGGCCATCCAACCGGCGCTGTTTGCCGTTGCCGGGTTGATGTAAAGGTAATCCGAGGCCGTGTAAATCTTGATTGCGGCAATCTCCGCCTCGCTCAGCCCGTATCGCTTCACCATGTCTACCGCTTCCGCGCTGGTGCCGTCCGTGGCCCCGGCCTTGCCAGATGCGACCTGGGCCGCCTCTGGCAGAGCGATGTCCTTGCCCATCTGGGAAAGCGCGTTGACATCGCCGCCCTTCACGTCTGCAAGGTAGCGATCCATCGCCTTCAGGCGTCCGAGTTCCGACTGTGCTTCGGCTTCAAGATCTTCTACACGGGATTTGCGGAGATCGTTTCCCTTGCCTCCGTACTTTTCCAGCCAATGTCCCGAGAGGCCGATGAGAAGGGTTACCAGCGCCTTTGCCTCGGCTGGGCTTTTCGATTGTTCGTAGTCCTTGAGCGCGCTTATGAGTCGATCGAAGGTGCTCGAGCTTAGGGCGGATTTCAACTTCTCCTTGCGGGTCCTGAGCACGGAGAGTTGCACCGCGCTGGTAGCGATCTTCCGGCGTATCTCCGCGGGCGCCGCTTCTGGATGATTGAGGAGCCGCCCAACCTGGCGGTTGCCTACCTGCCGTTGAAGTTGGAGGAGGGGCGAGTTCTGACCGACGACGGAATGCGGCGAGGCTCCGTGCGAATCGGAACGCCGAGGGCCACGCGGGCCAGCTTGGAGTCGCAGCGGCTGTTTCACTATCGTGAACATACGCGGCTGAAATCCGAGGGGTCAACCAAAAACCGCTTCAGTCGACCAGGGCAACTCATCCGTCAAGCACCAGTCTCGATAGACGCAGCCTTCGAGCCCCCACCCGTCGCCGCCTACGGCGCGTGCCACTTCCGGTACACCGGCGGCCAGTCCGGGCGAGGTTTGTACTTGGCGTACATCGCCTTTTCGAGCAGAAATTCGAACAACGTCTCGCCTTCGTCCGTCTTGCCGCCGCTCGCTTCGTACGAAGCCTTGGCCGCCGCGTACTCCGCGTCATCGGTCACCGCGCGCGCTGTCCCGGTGAGGTAGAACTCGTCGTCGACTTCGTCAGCGGGGAAGCTGTGGATCGCGTAGCGGCCGTCTCGCACAAGGTCTAGCTTCTTCGCCGAATGGTTGAGGATGAAGCCGTAGATCCCATCGCCAGCGATCACCGGGCAGAAAGGGTGGACGCGCGGCCCGCCATCCTTACGCACCGTGGCCAGGTAGCCCAGGCCGATGCCCACGCGATAGAACAGGCCGCGCCCATCCCTGGCCATATCCGGTTCGGCCGCTGCAAATTCACCCCAGGTGGCCATCGCTGCCCTCCGGCGCAATCACGCGCCCGAGCATCGTAGCCGTTCGCGACAGCTGCTGACGCGAATGCGATCGTTCTACCGCCGCTGGACGAAAACCACGCCACCCGCCACCGCCGCCGCCACGAGCACAACGCTCAGCGCCACGAGGACGATGGCCAGCGATCCATCGTCGCGGCCCTGGCCAGTGTTCGGCGGGCCGGGTGCTGCCGCAGCAGGAGTTGGCGGGGCGTCGTTCGCGCCGCCGCTCGAACTGGGAACCGGCGTTTCGCGCGGCGCCTGGCTCGGAGCCGTTTCGGGCGGGGGCGCGCCATTGCCACACGAGAGCCCGGCTTGCGGGGCCTTTAGTTCGAGCAGATAAGCGTTGACCGCCGCATCGATGCACGAATCGCCCTGGGCGTAGATCGTATGCCCTTCGCCGCGATGCGTGACCAGCACGCCGGACTCCAACTGCTTGCTCAGCGCCACCGCCCACTCGAAGGGCGTGGCCGGGTCGTTGGTGGTGCCGATGACCACGATCGGCGGCGCCCCGGATGCGCGTGGCACGGTCAGTGGGTCCGCTTTCGCGCCCCAATAGGCGCACGTCATCCCCGAACTGGCGGCCGAGGCGCCGAAGTGCGGCGCCAGCTTCGCCAGCCGGTCGGCCATCGCGATGTAGTCGTCCGGGTTGCGCGAGCACGATTCGTCCACGTAGTTCACGGCGCTGTTCGCCTCGATGAGGTTGGGGTACGAACCGTCGCTGTCGCGCTGCAGATACTGGTCGGCGAGCTTCACCATGGCGCTGCCGTCGCCCTTGTTCGCCTGCGCGAGTGCCGAGGTCAGGCCGCTCCAGCTGAACTTGCTGTACATCGCCTCGATGATCCCCAGCAGCACCTCGCCCGGGCCGGCAACGCGGTCCGCGGAGGGCGCGGGCAGCGGCTGCTGGTCCACTTTCGCCAGTAGGTCATCGATCACTTTCGCCGTGTTGCCGTTCGGCGCCGCCGCACACTTCTTCTGGTCGCAATCCGCCTCGTACGCGGCGAGGGCGCGTTCGAACCCCACGGACTGCGTCCCGATCGTCTCCTCGAAGCCGAGCGAAAGGTCCACCGCGCCATCCAGCACCCATGCCCGGATGCGCGACGGATACATGTCGGCGTAGACCGATCCGATCACTGTCCCGTAGGAATAGCCGACGTAGTTCAGCTTGTCTTCGCCCAGCGCCAGGCGAATCGCGTCCATGTCGCGCGCCACGTTCTTCGTGCCCAGCGCCGAAAGCAGGTCGCCGTACTTCTTCGTGCAGGCGTCGGCGAACGTCTTCGATTCGGCCTTCACGCCGTCCCACTCAGCCGCGTTGTCCGGCGTGGGGTCCAGGGCGATGAGCTTCTGCAGGTCATCGTGGCAGACGATTGGTGAACTCTGGCCCACGCCGCGCGGGTCGAAGGTGACGATGTCGAAACGGTCGCGCACGTCCTTGGAGAGCAGGCTGGACCAGACGCGCGCGAAATCGATCGCCGAAGCCCCGGGCCCGCCGGGGTTAGCCATCAGCGTGCCGATGCGCTTCGAAGGGTCCCCCGCCGGCCGCTTGAGGAGCGCGAGGTCCAGCGTTTTGCCGCCGGGGTTGGCGTAGTCCACCGGCACTTTGAGGGTGGCGCACTGGAAGCTGCCGCCGCAGACCTGCCAGTCGATCGCCGCCGCGCTGGCAACGGCCGCCTGCGGCTGGTTCGAAACGCTGATGGTGGCGAAGGCAACAAATGCGACGACGGCGGCAAGCATCACACGAGGCATACGTTCGACGGTACCAGCTTCGGCTGTTTGGGACGGGTTAACGAGGCGGACGGGATAAAGGAGGGGGCAAGTGAGGGGCGTGCGTTTCGCCTTAGCTCCCACATTAGGCGCCAGCACGGCCGCCACTTTTGTCGCCCTGCGATTGCCCGGCGCGACTCTTGTTGCGAGCGCGCACGCTCCGATTTACAGTGCTCGCAACATCGACAGTGGAATATCTCGCATTTGAGTGCCTTCGAGCCCCTGGTCGTCCACACCAACGACCCCGAGGTCACAGTCTGGGATTTAGCCAACGGCGACAGCCACGTCCGCAAATTGCTCGGGGCTAACCAGACTTCCGGCCGCGTCTCGTTTTTCGAATCGGTACTGGCGCCCTGGATTTGTCATCTCGGCTCACATCCATCGGGACGAGGACGAGTACTGGTACATGCTTGATAGCGGCATCGAGGTCAGGCTGAACGACCGTAAGATTCCAATCGCGGGCGGCACGGTCGTCGCCATTCCCGCCGGTACAATTCACGAGGTAACCAACGCATCTAACGCCAAAGCGCGGAGCATCATCTTCACCAACCCTGGAGGGCTGGAACTCTTCTTCGCAGGGCTCAACGATCTGGTCCAATCGGGAGCTCAACGATGCGAATTCGCTGATCTGTTCGAGCGGACGGGCACGAAGTTCCCACAGGGCTCTAGCTCGCAGTCCATCTAAGCCCCGAGGCCAACCCACCCCCCGCGCCATGCCAAACGGCGTAGACTCGTCCTATCACCTCCGTGGAGGGGTACTATGCCCGCGTTGGACGGCGTCAAAGTCCTCGATCTCACCCAATACGAAGCCGGCACATCGTGCACCCAGTACCTCGCCTGGTTCGGCGCCGATGTCTATAAGGTAGAGCGCCCGG